>NZ_JAAKGQ010000119.1:0-907 GCF_011043515.1 Sphingobacterium sp. SGL-16
AACCTGAATTCGATAATTAAAAAGCGTACAATTGGTTAGTTTTTACCGTTTGATATTTGATTGAAGGTTTCTTAGGGAAGAAACTGTATGCTGCTAATCCAGCTAAGATATTTACGATAAAGTTGATGAATGAACGATGTCTTGAATGCTCAATCTGACAGATGTTTTTAAGTTCGTCGTTCACAGTTTCTATAACTGATCTTTTTCTAAGCATAATCTTATCATTCATACTCATTAGGCTATTTTTCATCTTGTTTCGTATTCCGGTGACTAGATGTATTCCATCGATGAAAAGAATTTCAAACAACTGTTTAGAGATATATCCCTTATCGCCAAACAGCTTTCCAAATATTTTTTTTAGGAAACTTTCTTTTTTTAACGGCTCTCTGTCATCCATATTTCCCTGACTAATAAGGAAATTAAGGATTTCACCCCTGTCATTAATGATTAAATGCAACTTGAAGCCGTAAAACCATCCCATGGTTGATTTTCCAATTTCAGCAGTTCCTTTGAAGACCTTATTGGCTTTTATACGTTTGTTTTTGCAAACCCTTATTGGCGTAGAGTCCACAAATGATATTCCCGTACAAGAACCCGAACAACAGGTTTTCAGAAACATAGTTAAGGGCATAATCACAGTCTGGCTAAGTTCTACAAAACGATTGTAAGAAACTGTCTTAGGGAAATCTTTGTTCATGTGGCGCTGTACATAAAATATGTAATAATGCTTGAAACATTTAAAGCCACTAATCTGAAATAATAGTAGGATACTAATGATCTCACTATTTGACATGGTTGCTGGTCGTCTTGCAGCCTTCCCAATGATGAAGTTTTTAGTGTTTTTTTCAAAGTTCTTGCAAAACTCATCAACTATGCAGAAAATATCGGTAACTTTATCGTATGTAAT
>NZ_JAAKGQ010000120.1:0-891 GCF_011043515.1 Sphingobacterium sp. SGL-16
TTATAGTTTTCAAACATCCCAAATCCATCTGTAGCAATAATCAACATAGAAACACTTCGTGGACCTATACCTGGCACACTCCTGATATTACCAGCCATTTTTGCGTAGTGCTGCTTTATCAAACCTTCTATCTGGAGCTCTTTATCTTTGATCCTTTTATCGTAGCTTTCCACTTCTTCTTTTATTTCATTGTATAGTAGATCTTCTATTATACCTGCCGCCTGAAATGCATGCAATTGGTTGGACAACATCTGCCTGCGTTGCTTTAGCCCTTGAAGATAGGTCTCCAGATTACGGATGCTTTGAATTACTTCAGTAGCTGGCGCCCACAGTTTAGGAGTAGTCATTTGCGCAAACTCTGCTATTACCATCGCATCTTTCTGGTCTGTCTTTGCCCGAGACCTACGCATCTGTGCATACCTGCGTATCACCAATGGGTTGACTACTGAAACTTTTACTCCTGAATCATAAATAAATCTTGCCAGTTGGAAATAATAAGGTCCTGTAGCCTCCATTGCTACATGGGTGCCCACAATATGTGGCAGCATATCCATAAAACCTTTACTATTGTTTGCAAACCTGCTCTTGAAAGCTAATTTGCCTTCTTTTAAAACTGCAATGTCAAAATAATCCTTTGAACAATCGATACCTGTTACCATATTTGTATTGTATTATGGATCACAGCAGTTCTTATCGTGACTTATCAATCGTAAAAACAGGCTCCTAACGCCTAATGAACTGTCCAAGTTGCAATAAGAATGAGAGAAGGGGACAAACATTTCGAAGAGTGTTTATTGACTAATGACGGACTAAAATCTTGCTCCTTCTCTCTGCTGGATCTTTTTAAACTGAACAAAATTATATTCTGTTTAATATTATCCAAATATATTC
>NZ_JAAKGQ010000121.1:0-852 GCF_011043515.1 Sphingobacterium sp. SGL-16
CAATTATAGCTCGTTTTCGTAGCATAATTTTATCTGTCTGAGAAAGATTTAATCCCTTCATATTTTTTCTAGGTTTTGTTACCATTTGTATTCCGTTACTCCAAAGAATATCAGCCATAGCTTTTGATATATAGCCTTTATCTCCATATAATTTACCAAAAATATCTTTGGTCATATCCATCATATGTTTTAGGTTTCGGTCGTCAATATTGCCTTTAGTAAGGTAAAATGAAAGAATTTCGCTTTTATCATTAATAATAAGATGAAGTTTAAATCCATAGAACCACCCTATTGAACATTGTCCTCGTTCGGCTGTATCTCTAAAAACTTTGTGCTGATGAATCCTTCTGTTGTGACATACCTTGATATGTGTAGAATCTATAAAATTGATTCCTTCACTCTTGCCCAAGCACTTCATTTTTACAAACAACATAAACACAACAGCACATCGAGGTTGAAGTTCAACAAAGCGATTATAAGAGGTCATGCCAGGAAACAAATCTTTCAAATGAGGTAGTGCATAATGGACATAAAAGGACTTCAGATTACTAAATTGTCCACTATGAAAAAGAACCATTAAACTAATCAACTCACTCTCACACAATCCAGTTTTACGACATCTTTTTCCTAATTTTTTATCTTCAATTCGCTTTTCTTCTAATATGGGTTGAATTTCTTTGCAAAAATCATCCACTTTAACGAATATTTCTATAACTTTATCTCTCAACATAGGGCTTGATTTAATAATGTATATAATTGATTGTCAATTATATACATTATTAAATCAAGCCTTTTTTATGTTTTTAATTAAGATTTTTAATCTTTTTCCTTATCCCGAACTCACGTTAAGTT
>NZ_JAAKGQ010000122.1:0-787 GCF_011043515.1 Sphingobacterium sp. SGL-16
TAACAATACTCTAGATACCTAGCATAACCTTCTAATTTTCCCATTTGTTCTTTTAGACTCTTTAGCAGCTCGAACTGAGCTTTGTGGTATAGCAGCATCCATTTAGGAAAGTTTTAATCTCCAGAAGCTTTTATTTGAACGTTTGTATGTGGCTTAAATAGACTACTGTTAAATTATACTTGTGTTTATGTGCTAAGGAAGATCTATAAGCAAAGAGTCATTCGCATAGGTATCATATAAGGTGGGATATACACTGATGATGAGCTCTATTTAAAAATATATTAAATCGTAGAAAAATAATCTCCGTACATTTTCCTAAACTGATGATACTATGTCTTGCTAATTATTGGAAATATAGCACTATTTCCTTTAAAATTTAACCTATTTATTTCGCGTTCGTATAAATTAAAAAGTAGAATACTTCTGCTCTTTTTGAGGGAATATAGGTTGATAAGCAACTATGATTTACCTCCTAAAATCAAATTTATCCCCCAATGCTCCAATGACTTACCATTGTCTTCAAAAATATTTTACCAAAACGCTTGGAAGTAGGTTAGAAACTTCCCTATCTTTGCACCACTCCGCAAGGGAGGAATGCTGGTAACAGCAGTGAAATACGAGGTTAGAAGCGGTTTAAACTGAGAAATCAGTGAAAACCATAAGCCATCCCTAACGGGAGGTGAACAGAAAAAAAACTTCAAATAAAATTTGCGGTTTAAAATAAAGTTTCTACCTTTGCAGTCCCGACGGAAACGAAGGGAAGACAAAATAAGATAAGTACAGCAGA
>NZ_JAAKGQ010000123.1:0-777 GCF_011043515.1 Sphingobacterium sp. SGL-16
TATGAGAACAGCAAGTTGGAATCAAAGGGGTTTATGCCTTCCACTGAAATTTCAGACTTTCCCATTCGAGGTCAGAAAGTTACGCTACATATCCGCCGTCGTCGCTGGACGGTACTGGATACCGGAGAGATCATCACACGAGATTGGAACCTGGTGCGTGAGGGTGCTCGAATGACGACGGAATTCGGGATTTTTTTAAAGAAGATATTTGGATAATCATCCTGTAAGCGCCCAATTGGTCGGTCTTTTCTTCCAGATGGACGGCAAGCAACTACAGGATCAATACAAGAATCACCTCAGTGATTTCCATGATTGGGACCAAAAGTCTCATGCCGAGAACTGGACATTGTTCCCTGAAAACATCTCGGAACACCTGAGCATCGATGAGACCAGTTTCAGCAACGGTGAATTATATACCATTGTAAGCAGTAAATCGGCAAAAGGGCGTAAAGGAACGATTCTAGCAACTATTAAAGGCACTAAGGCTGAGGATATCATGGCTGTTCTTGAGCGAATACCCTTGCGCTCAAGGAATAAAGTAAAGGAGGTGACCATGGATATGGCTCCCAACATGGCCAAGGCTATCCGTAGATGTTTCAGAAATGCCAGACGTGTAGTCGACCGGTTCCATGTCCAAAAGTTAGCTTACGATGCCGTGCAGGAACTCCGTATCAAATACCGTTGGGAAGTATTAGATGCAGAAAGCAAGAAGATAATAGAGTCGCGAAAGCGAGGAATCCCATATGAAGCAGAATTGTTGCCTAATGGTGATACGCT
>NZ_JAAKGQ010000124.1:0-676 GCF_011043515.1 Sphingobacterium sp. SGL-16
TATTTCATTTCCTAAAGGCTGTGTGGTCGTTGTAGATAGAGGCTACGTTGATTATGCTTGGATGAACGTTTTGGACAGCAACCAGTCCTTTTTTGTCACACGCAGTAAAAGCAACATGAAATATACAGTGGTGAGAACATTTCAAAGTGAGGCACTCCAGGACAACGGCGTCCTTGAGGATCAAATTATTGAGCTTGATGGTGATGCGAAAAAGCACTATCAAGGAAAGAAAATGCGTATAGTACGTTTTTGGGACAGCATAAATAAGGCTGAATATGAGTTTTTAACAAATAATTTCACCTGGAAGGCATCAACAGTAGCTGCCTTATATAAGGAAAGGTGGGAGATTGAAACTTTCTTCAAACATCTAAAACAACGTCTGAAAGTAACCAGTTTTGTAGGAACCTCAGAAAATGCTGTCTACATTCAAATTTGGACTGCATTAATAGGTATACTACTCTTTAAATACATTCAGAAGAAGGCTAAATATGATTGGAACTTATCTAACCTAGTGAACTTTATCCGCTTGAATATATTCGTGAAAATTGACCTCTGGAAATGGGCTAATGATCCATTCTTTTCAGGTAAACCTCCTGACAAAATTGGGCAATTTAAACTATTCTAAAAGTAATATAGAGGGTATAATTTGACTTTAAAACAGAAAACTTATCTAGAA
>NZ_JAAKGQ010000125.1:0-648 GCF_011043515.1 Sphingobacterium sp. SGL-16
AGGATTCTTTTCATGTTTACAGTGAAGATCGCCATTGCACCTTGCATTTCCATGTTTTGGATGCCATAGGAATTAGCCCTGCCATATCCATGGACATTTTTGAGTTCACTATTCTTAGCTTCAATTTTATATCTTTCTTTGGATTTACTTCGATAATATTCAGTTTCCTGGAATATCATCTGATCTTTGTGAAGGTCAGATTTTATAGAAACTGAATAGGTTTTTGTTTTAGCTCCAGGCTTATAACACCCCTGCCCAAACGGACAGGTTTTACATTTTTCGACGTCAAAGTAATATGTCTCCGTTTGATTTGTGCCTTGTTCCTTTTTTCCCTGACGGGCCTTTCGGATTGCCAAATGTCCTGCTGGACATACAAACATTCCTGCATCTTTATTGAAATCAAATTTATCTTCATCCTTGCGACAGCCCTGAGTAATGGAAGGATTTAATTTTGCTACTACTTTTATCTGTTGATTATCTTTATTTTTAAGTTTAAGATTTTCTTTTCCTGAATACGCTGAATCTCCAATTATAGTATTTACTTGAATACCGTTTTTCTCACTTATTTCTAATAATTTGGGTAGCTCGGGGCCATCCCCCTTTTCTGCTGAGGTAACAATGGCTGCAGTGATCAGACGTTCTGGTGTC
>NZ_JAAKGQ010000126.1:0-600 GCF_011043515.1 Sphingobacterium sp. SGL-16
TCGTGGTCCTACAACCCCATATATGCCGTAACATGTATGGTTTGGGCTCTTTCCCGTTCGCTCGCCACTACTTGGGAAATCATTATTATTTTCTCCTCCTACGCCTACTTAGATGTTTCAGTTCAGCGCGTTCGCGTATTATACAACTATCCTTCAGATAGTTAGGTTGCCCCATTCGGAAATCTACGGATCAATTCGCATTTGCCAATCCCCGTAGCTTATCGCAGCTTATCACGTCCTTCATCGCCTCTGAGAGCCTAGGCATCCCCCGTGTACCCTTATTTACTTTCTTCACATCCATAGCCCTTTTGCTACTATGGTGTTGCTTTGATATATTACCTCATGATACTAATTGAGAGTCAGTTCGGCCTAGACCGGGGGTCTGTCAATCAACTCAAGCATATCACAACGTCTCTATCTCTGTTGTCTTCTCTTGTGTCTTTTTTTCTTTCAATATGTCAAAGAACTCTTTGTTTCAAGCGGTAGGCTTTAAGCTTATTGCTTTAGGCTTACTGCTAAACTCGTGGAGAATATCGGAGTCGAACCGATGACCCCCTGCGTGCAAGGCAGGTGCTCTAGCCAGCTGAGCTAATTCCCCTT
>NZ_JAAKGQ010000127.1:0-578 GCF_011043515.1 Sphingobacterium sp. SGL-16
GATGTGCATCTGGAAGAGTTGGAAGAAGATAAAGACACGTTTTAATAATCTATGTAAATGTGGAATTGATAAGCGTAAAGCTTGGGAATGGGCAAATACACGAAAGGGTTATTGGCGCATCGCTGACAGCTTTATACTCCATCGGGCACTGAACAACGATAATCTAAAGCGTGCCAACTATCCTTTTTTTAATGGATTGTTATCGTAAACAGACAAAAAGAATTTACAGGGGTAATCTTCTCGGATTACAACAACCCAACAGAATATCTTAATCCTACAGGTGCAAATATCACAGATGCGGAATTGGCAAAAAGAGGCCTTACACGCGGAGATTTCGTTTCACGTATTGGACAAGCACAAACAAGAGGAGGAGCATTATTCTTCAATTCGGCTATTCCTCTGAGCGAAAATGCAGAAGTATATGCTTTTGGTGGTTTGAATTATCGTAATGGGGAATCAGCGGCTTTCAGAAGACAACCGGCACAACTAACCCAAAATATAAGCGAAATCTATCCTTTCGTAAGTAAGGAACCGCCGTATGCGGAACCGCATGTACGGTGGTATTCTAGGTTTGCCAT
>NZ_JAAKGQ010000128.1:0-486 GCF_011043515.1 Sphingobacterium sp. SGL-16
AGGATAAATTCGTATTTAAATATAAGCCGTAGCTTTATCAAGCAAATCTTGCTAAAAATGTGTGCTAGGCATTTTTAATTTAACTTATCCCTAAGCCAAGTAAATCAAGGTAAATTTCCATAAAAATGGCCTTTATTTTCAAACATACACGGCAATACGAAACTCTATTTGTAAAAATATATGAAAATTGCCTTTGTATAATTTAGTAAGTAAGCTTCAATTAACTGCACATAGGTTATATTTATCCCTTATATGATCCGTAATCCATGAAATTGTAACACTATTAATCTAACTATATTCATGAAGTATATACTGATTGTTTCGCTTTAAGCCTTTATAAGAGACCATCAAAAGTTCGTGGAATTACCCTTTCCCAAATGGATCTACTACACCAGACAGCTCAGTTTGACTTGCTAAAGAGGTAATTGATTCTAAAGAGATAAAAGAAAATTGAATATAAGATTATACCAGAGATATTGCTATTTT
>NZ_JAAKGQ010000013.1:0-77099 GCF_011043515.1 Sphingobacterium sp. SGL-16
TTAGACCACATCCATTTTCTTATTCGTTATATCCCTCGTGTTTCAATTACTTCTATTGTCCGCAAGTTAAAACAAGAATCTACTTATTACATTTGGCGTTAACCACACAGGTCATTCTTATTTAAACATTTTTGGAAAGAACATACTTTCTGGTCTAATGGTTATTTTGTTTGTTCAATAGGAGAAGCATCTCCTGATACTATTCGTGAGTATATTCTCAATCAGGGTTAGTCGCTTACATCCCACAGGCTAAAGATCTGTGGGTTTTACGCTCCGTTTTATAAAAACCTAATAAATTCTTTGGATGATTGTCTATCAAAACCTTCGGCTATATTATTTCAAATAGAAACAGTTGCTCTGCATATCTGATCTTTAAAGGAAAAATCTTTAAGATTTCTAAATGAAGAATATATAGAAATAGCAAGATTCTGTGCTTTTTGCCAAGCTAGAATGTCTTCAAATTTTTGTATTTTCATCTTGCCTTAGAGATTAAATACTGACAACTGTTAACTTGTAACTGTTTACTTTGTAAACCTCGCCTCATACACTCTCTCGTTATCTTTCCAGTCTTTAACAATCAATTTAAACATATGTTCTCCTTTCGACAATGAAGGATCAAAACGATGCCATAGATGTCTATTCTTGGAATCATATTCCATCAAAACCCATTTGTCATCGATATAGCCATTAAAGGATTGTATCCCTGAAAAATTATCCGAAATGGTAAAATCAATTTTGCTTTGTGTGGCTACATTTTTACCATTTACCAAATTTCGAGGGGTAATAGTCGGTGCTATTGTATCCACAGCTACATAGAAATTTCCGAAGTTTCTGGTGTTAACAATAACCCAACCTTTTTCAAATTTTCCGCCTTCAGCACCTCCGTCCGTAGAGGCGATAAGAGCTTTACTTTCCAAGTGTGGTGGAAGATTTGTGGGTTTGATGGACAAGGAATAAGATGAAAACAGCGGAGTTAATGTATTGTGCACTTTATGCAATGCAGAATATGCAGTGGGCAGTTGAGTAGCTTCCTCATATACAAAGTCCAAATTCTCGTATAACACGCCATTGGGAATTTCCAATTTTATGCTTTCCGTAGAAAACGTATGATTGGTATTGTATTCCAACATTTTACCTTTCAAAGGCACAGCAGCTTTTGCTGCAATTGAATTATTTGCTACTTTAAAATCTAACTCACTGCAGTTGCCAGCAACATCCTTTACCACATATTTGACGTTATAAACTTTATTTTCTGTCAACTCAATTACGCCATTATTTGTAAGCGTTTTGAATATTTCCAATGGATTTCCCGGATCTTTAAAAGACTTTTGAACTTTAGCCTTTGTCCTTTTCCAATGTGGATAATCGATATAAGAATGAATGGCACGTGTTGTGTTAAAATCCAATTCTTCGAATACAACAGAAGAAATTACTTGTCCATCTACAAAAAGTTCAATAGAATATACGCCATTTTGAAATCCTCCCGCACGGTGTCTATCAATTGTATTGATTCCTAATCCAAATTTTCCTGAAACAGGGATTGGTGTAGCTTGTGTCAAGCTATATCTTCCTGCACCAATGCTTTTTACTGCTAAGGTTTTTCTTGGTGTGAATTCATTGAATAGTTTATCATTCAGCTCATAAATCATTACACTATTTATGGTGGGATTGAACTTATCAGCAAAGCGCAATCCAAACAATTGTGGGTTCAGTGGATGCTGTGTTTTGGTATCCCGAATTTCGAAATGAAGATGAGGACCTCCAGAACCACCCGTATTTCCTGCATTACCAATGAATTGGCCTTTTGTTAATTTTACTTGGTCTGGACTAAGTGTAATATCTACATCAAATCGTTGCTGTTTGTACTGTTCTGCGCGTACGATTTGGGTCAATTGCACATTGAAAGAATCCATGTGCAGGTACGCCGTCGTATATCCGTTTGGATGGTCAATATATACTGCATTACCGCCACCGCCAATCTGTACACGCACTCTGGAAACAAAACCTTCAGCCGCAGCATGCAAAGGAAGTCCAATTTTTTGTTGTGTACGGTAATCATCGCCTCCATGAAAGTGTGTGCTACGTAACTCGGCAAACGTGCCCGAAGCATCCATAGCAATATTCAATGGATTGCGAAAATAGCCTTGCGGATAATTACGCGATGTAATTATATTCTTATTCTGTGCTTTGATGTTAAAAAGTGTACTTACCACTCCAAGCAACAGAAAACTTAATTTTTTCATATTATTTGATTTGTGTCGTGAACATCAATGTGTCCCTGATATATCCTTCGAATTTGTCCCCAATAGCAATTGGACCGACCCCCACAGGAGTACCTGTGTAGATTAAATCTCCTTTACGAAGGGTGATGAATTTCGATATATATACTATTAACGAATCAATATCGAAAATCATATCTTTCGTATTGCCTTCTTGTACAATTTCCCCATTTTTTCTCAATGAAAATTTAATTTCATTGATATTTTCAAATTCTTCTTTCGTAATTAAAGGACTAATTACAGCCGAATGATCGAAAGCTTTTGCTAGTTCCCAAGGTAATCCTTTTTCCTTGTGCTTAGCTTGAATATCTCTAGCCGTAAAATCGATCCCTAAACCTATAGCATCATAATACTTATGTGCGAATTTTTTAGAAACATGTTTTCCTTCATTGCATATCCTGAAAACCACTTCGCATTCGTAATGTACATCGGAAGAAAACTCTGGATAATAGAAATCTTTATTGTCTTTTAAAACCGCAGTGTCGGGTTTCATAAAGATAACGGGTGACTCGGGAACTGGATTATTTAACTCTTTAGCGTGATCTATGTAATTTCTACCAATGGCAATTATTTTCATCTGTTTATGTCTTTTATACAAATGTACATAAAATGATAGAAGTGATTTTTGTTTCAAAAGTGCTATGATTGCTAATTTCAATTATTACTTAATTCTTGAAAGATTATATCTGATTTTTTACAATTCAAATTTTATCACTCCAAATATCCCTAAACTAAATTATTTTATAAAGTGCTTTATTTTGGGTTGATATCGGGATTTAGGTTTTGCTAAATCGATTAAAAATCATTTAATTAGAAAATAATTATAAACAAAACTCACAGAAAAAATATTGTTATCCACTATCCCAATCCAATTGTGGTAGTGTGCACCATCTATATTATGATCAAAAAAATCTTTTTAATGCTCATTATCATTATGACCATTTCTATACACATATTGTTTGCGCAGAAAAACCGAAACCTTATTCGGGCGTCAGAAACTTTAGATTCTATATATAAATTTTTCAGCATTCCCAATAGCTATTTGTTGCGGGAACATTACTCCTTTACGGGGGATTTCAAAGCAGACTATTTGGGAGCAGGTGATAATTCTAATAAAGCAAATCCTTATGCTTATCTCTGGCCGTATTCAGGTTCTCTTTCTGCGCAGGTAGCATTTTATGAAAGCACAAGATATAAGAAAACTTTGAAGGCCATAGATAGTAAAGTGTTAAGGGGTTTAGATGAATATTTTGATAAGCGGTCGCCTGTAGGATATGCTTCATATGTTAATTCTGCACCGCAATCTGATAGGTTTTATGATGATAATGTATGGTTAGGAATTGACTTTACGGATCTTTATCTGCTTACAAAAGATAAAAAGTTCCTAAAAAAGGCGTTAGAAATATGGGAGTTTGTAGCAAGTGGAAAGGATGAGAAACTTGGAGGAGGGATCTATTGATGCGAACAAAGAAACGAGTCTAAAAACACCTGTTCGAATGCTCCAAGTGTTGTTTACTTAGCCAAATTGTATCTTGCTACCAACGATAAAAAATATTTAATAGAAGCGGAGAATTTGTACAAATGGATCCAATCTAATTTAATGGATACAAAGGATTCTCTATATTATGATAATATCAACCTCAAAGGCGTGGTAGATAAACGAAAATACGCCTATAATACCGGGCAAATGATTCAAGCAGGGGCATTGCTGCATCAGCTAACCAAAAAACAAAAATATCTTTTGGATGCCCAAAATTCTGCGAAGGGTGGTTTTGATTACTTCTTTTATGATACTAAAGAAAGCGATAACACAAATAAAGTATTAAAACAAAGTAATAATTGGTTTATAGCGGTCATGATGCGTGGGTATATGGAATTATATACTGTTGATAAAAATCCGATTTATATCCAAGAATTTCATAAAAATCTGGATTACGCATGGGAACATATGCGTGAGTGGACAGGGCTGTTTAATAAAGATTGGTCTGGAGCACAGCAAGAAAAGTCTAAATGGCTTTTGGATCAATTTGCTATAGTTGAAATGTATGCAAGATTATCAAACTTGAAATAAGATTTGTTTATATTTTCCTCTGATTCAGAATAATAGTTGAATTAAAATCCAACTTCATCATTTGGGTAGCTTATTTATAGGCTACCTTTTTTATGTGCTTCGTTACAATTATTTATACAATTCAGGTTAATTAAAATCTGTCAAAAGCAATGAACTTAATTTTTTCATAAATAGGTACCTAGCTAATGTTTAGGGCGTAAATGTTCTTAAAACTTATAAGCAACCAATCATCTTTTAGTCAATCTTTATTTAATATTTTGATTTAATATTTAAAAAATGTTTCAAATGACTTTGCTAAATCGATTAAAATGATTTAATTAGTACAAATTATAAACTAATTCTACCACTAAAATATTTGTGTCTTACATCTTATTTAAGGCATAAGTATGGCATCAACTGACGAGAACATTGACTAATTAAATTATATTATGTGGAATTCAGACAAACTTAAACTTCGGAAGGGCAGGCTTTGTGTCCTCACCTTAACCTTACTTGCTTTGAGCAATAGTTCAGTTTATGCGAATAAGCTTTCTGCTGAAGAGGTTTATTTTAATGCACTAAAACAACAATCGGTACAAGGAACAGTCGTTGACGCTTCTACGGGACAAGGAATTTCGGGGGTCACCATTAGTGTTAAAGGTTCATCCGTTTCCACGCAGACGGATGAAAAAGGAAAGTTTACCATTACAGCGAATAATGGAGCAATTTTGGTCGCTTCTTATTTAGGCTTCGAAACCGCTGAAAAGGCTGTCAGCGGGACGCAAGTGACATTTTCGTTAATTCCTATTCAATCTAATCTGGATGAAGTAGTCGTAGTAGGTTACGGTACCCAAAAGAAAAGTGAAATAACTTCTGCTGTTTCATCCGTAAAAGAGAAAGATTTCAACCAAGGTGGTATGCGTAGTCCTGTGGATCTGGTCCAAGGAAAAGTTGCGGGTTTAAATGTGACACGTACACAGGGTAGTAACCCAAATTCAGGAACAAGTATTCAATTGAGAGGTATGGCTTCTATCAAAGGAGGTAATACGCCACTGATTGTAATTGATGGTATCCCTGGAGGGAATTTAGACTTGATAAAACAAGGAGATATAGAATCAATCGATGTGTTGAAAGATGGTTCGGCTGCTGCTATTTACGGTACACGCGGAAATGGAGGGGTGATTTTGATTACAACGAAAAAAGGTAAATCTGGCGTTTCTGCTTTCGAATATTATACTTATGGACAACACGAGGCTGTAGCGCGAAGACCGCAAATGTTGTCCGCTTCCCAGTTCCGAGACCGTGTTATAAAAGATCAAAATAAACCAGATTTGGATTTAGGAGCTTCTACCGACTTATACGATGAATTAATAAACCACAATAATTTTTCGACATTTCACAATTTTGTAGGAAGCGGGGGCGGAGAAAATTCTTCTTATCGTGCTTCCATCAATTATGAAAAAGCCCAAGGTATAGCCAAACAAAACGAGAGAGACCAATTTGGCGGAAGGATTAATTTTTCCCAAACAGGCTTAGCAGATCGGTTAACCTTTACAGGGAATATTGCTGCAAATTTTAATAAAGCAGATCTTAACGGAGGAAAAACTGAATTTTTCGAACAAGCTATTCAGCGTAATCCAACAGCGCCGCTGTTCAATGATGATGGTAGTTTCTACCAAACACAAGGGTATAATAACTTCAATCCATTGGATCGTATGGCCAATCGAATTGAAGATCGTAACCAACAGACTTTTTCGGGAGATGCTCGCCTAAAGTTGCAAATTATCGATCCTTTGAGCATCAGCACATTTGCTTCCTATGTTCGGGATAATACCATTAATAGACAGTATCGTTCTATTAAGGATTGGGACCAGCGCGAAGTGTCGGACTATCAGGGTATGGCTTACGCGTGGAAGGGTAATGATCTGAATTGGGCAAAAACATTTGAAACGACCATCGACTACAATCAAACCTTTAGCGATGTACATACTATTACAGGATTATTAGGGTATAGTTATCAGTACAATACGTACGAAACATTCTCCATGTCCAATAATGGTTTTACTACGGATGCCTTTTTGGATTGGAATATGGGGTCAGGAACAGCCTTGACAAATACTAAATTGCCACGTCCAGGTATGAGTTCTTACAAAGATGACAATACTTTAATTGCCTTTTTTGGTCGTGTAAATTATAATTATGCGGATCGCTATTACCTAACAGCAATATTGAGAAGAGAGGGATCATCACGTTTTGGTACTAGTAACAAATGGGGGAATTTCCCAGCGATTTCTGCAGGTTGGAACATTACCAATGAAGAATTTTTTACTAATAAAGATCTAATCAACAACCTTAAACTGAGAGTAGGTTATGGGGTAACGGGTAATCAAGGTTTCCCGAATTACCAATCTATGGTATTGTTAGGTACTGGTGGAGTATATCCGCAGGACGGAGTTTATTATCAAACATATGGTCCGACACAAAATCCTAATCCTTTCTTAAAATGGGAACAAAAAGCGGAAACCAACGTAGGTTTGGACTTCGGATTATGGTCTAATCGTTTGACAGGTTCATTGGATGTGTATACTCGTAAAACTACGGATTTACTCAATCAATATACAGCTCAACAACCAGCATATGTGTCAGGAAGCATTTGGTATAATGTAGGTGAAGTGACCAATAAAGGGGTTGAATTGCAATTATCAGGTACACCTATTTCTAATGAAAACTTCACATGGACGGTTGATTTTGCAGGTAATTACCAAAAAAATAGATTAGTGCAAATGTCTAACGATACGTTCAAAAGTAATTGGATGACTTTTGGCGGATTGCCTTCGCCAGGTAATTTGGGTGATGCTATTCGATTAGAAGAAGGGGGAGAAATTGGTTCTTTTTATGGTAAAAGATATGCTGGAATAAATGATGAAGGTAAATGGTTATTCTACAAAGCGGATGGGTCTACAGGTACTGCAGCTGAAATGAATGAGAATGATTTAACGTATATCGGTAACGGAGTTCCTAAATATCAAGCTTCTTTAGGTAATAGATTTAATTATAAAGGATTTGATCTGACTGTGTTTTTCAGAGGAAAATTTAAATATGATATTCTGAATACACCTGATATGTATTTCGGTAATCAAAAATGGTTGCCAAATAATGTGTTGCAAAGCGCATTTGACAAACATGATGCTATTAAAGATGATCCTCAATATTCTGATTACTACCTTGAGAATGGAAGTTTTGTGAAGCTGGACAATGTGACTTTGGGTTACAATTTCAAATTTAAAACGCAATATATCCGCAATCTTTATGTGTATGTGACTGGTAGAAATATTGCTACCATCACGAGCTACACTGGCTTAGATCCCGAATTGCAAGATGTTGGATTTGATGCTGGTATCGACAGCCGTGGATTCTATCCAAGAACGAGATCATGGACATTTGGGTTAAATATTGGATTTTAAAGTAGAGTAATATGAAAAAGATAAATAAAGTTCTGTCAGCAGTTGCGGTTCTGGGTGCTGGATTATTCTTTCATTCTTGTACAGACTTGACAGAAAATGTATATAGCAGTATAAACGAAAACAGTTTTTATAACAATAAACGTGAGGTAATGCAGGCTGCATTGCGTCCATTCACACATATGCAGGCTTGGTTAGCGCCAACAGGCCAAAGTGGATATTATTACCATTCGGAATTAAGCGCCGATCAATTGGCTTGGCCTCAAAAAGGAAGACATGGTTACGACAGTGGAGATCATATTCGTCAGCATTATCATACTTGGACGAGTAATGAAAGTAGATTGAGAAACGTGTGGACATTAATGTGGGGAGGAGTAGGCTATGTCAATAATGCCATTGCCGATATAGAAAGTTTGGATGTCACGAAGGTACAAGGCTTGACAGAAGAAGAGCGTGATGTAATTGTCTCGCAGTTGAAAGTGTTAAGAGCATTTCATTATATCAAAATAATGGATTTGTGGGGGAATGTTCCCATAGCAACAAAAGTGGCCGACCCCATTAATCCAGAGACACAATCTCGATCAGAAGTATTTGATTTCATTCATCAAGAGTTAGTAGACAATGTGGAGAATTTGCCTTTAACGTCGGCTTCAAATATAGGACAAGTATCACGCGCAGCAGGATATGCCATGCTGTCAGAATTGTATTTGAATGCCCAAAAGTGGAAAGGGCAAGCGATGTGGGATGAATGTATTGCGGTTTCGGACAAGATTATTAATGGTCAGGGTGGAGGAATTGGCGGTACGCCTAAATTATCGCCTGATATTAATTCCTTATTTAGCAATACCAATTCCGCGAATCCAGAATCATTGTTTCAGTTTCAGTTTAGTAGAGAAGCAGGTTTTACATTTGATTGGGCGGGTTTCTTCTTCGGATATGATTATATGAAAGAAGTGTTGAAAGTTGGCTATGGTGGATGGAACGCATTAGTAGTTATTCCTTCAGCATTTGACGCGTATGGAGAAGAGGATTTACGTAAAAAAGACTGGTTTTTGTTTGGTCCTCAATATAAATATGGTACTACCACTCCAGTGTTAGGAACAGAAGAATACAGCGGAAAGCCATTGGTATTTGTAAATAGTATACGTCGTGAAAGTGAAGGAGATCGTACAAGTCAAGGAAGTATGACAGAGGGTGAAGAAAACTCAGGTGCAAGATTCCATAAATACAAATCGGGCACTTTGGATGATCCTAATTATTGGGAGAATGATTATATCATTTACCGTTTGACTGAGATTTATTTCAATAAGGCAGAAGCAATCATGCGCAAAAATAATGGATCTGCAAATGCGGAAGCTGTGTCACTGATTAATGAATCACGCAAAAGAGCTTTTGCGGATGATGACTGGACGGCAAACCAATATACCACAGCTACTTTAACGCTAGATGAATTATTGAAAGAAAGAGGTAGAGAATTTATTTTTGAAGGTAAGAGAAGAACGGATTTAATTCGTTTTGGAAAGTATACCACCGCTTCTTGGTGGGATCACACCCCTTCAAATGATCCTAATAGAGAATTATTCCCTGTGCCGAATAATCAACTTTCAATAAATCCGAATTTAAAACAAAATCCAGGATACGAATAGCATAAGGGCTCTGCAAATAGCAGAGCCTTTTTTATTCTACTACATTTACTTTTACGATAAGGATATGTTTTTAGCTAAATCGTTTTTAGTTAAAATTTCTTATATTAGAAATACCAATTAATTCGAAATGAAAAGAAGAACCGCAATTAAGCAACTTTTTATTCTTGCTGGAGGAATCGTAATTGCGACTTCTTGTACGGGAGATCGCCAGAAATCTTCGATAGCTCTCTCCAATGTAGATTTTTCCAAAGAGGATGAGGAACTGCTAGCAGATCTAGTCGAAGCAATTATTCCTGAAACAGATTCATCGGGTGCAAAATCCCTGAATTTACATTTGTTCGTGATGAAAATGGTCGATGATTGCCATTCACCAAAAGATCAAAAATCTTTTGTGGAAGGACTAAAAATGGCCAAAGAACTTAAAGGGAAATCGGTAAGTGAGATTCAAACCTATTTTTCCACCTTGCCAAAAGAGGATACATTTTTTGCTATTCTGAAAAATAGAACCATAATGGGCTATCAAAATTCTGAATATGTGATGAAGAACAAAGTGATTTATGAATTGGTGCCAGGTAGATACGATGGCGCAGTAAAAGTTAACAGTTAATATGGCATATCTCAATATAGATTCGCAAAAAGATAGAACATATGATGCTATTGTCATCGGTTCAGGTATAAGCGGTGGATGGTCTGCGAAAGAATTATGTGAAAAAGGTCTCAAGACATTGGTTTTGGAACGTGGGCGCGATGTGAAACACATCAAAGATTACCCTACAACCAATATGTATCCTTGGGAATTTGAGCATCGCAATGAGATGCCTTATCAGGTAAAGCAGGATAATCCCATCGTGAGCAAGTGCTACGCATTCCATGAAGATGCGGCACACTTTTTTGTTAAAGATAACGAACATCCCTATATACAAGAAAAACCTTTTGATTGGATTCGTGGCTATCAAGTCGGTGGAAAATCATTATTATGGGCAAGACAGACCCAGCGGTGGTCCGATTTTGATTTTGAGGGACCTGCACGAGATGGTTTTGCGGTAGACTGGCCAATTCGTTATGCAGATTTAAAGCCTTGGTATGATCATGTAGAACGTTTTGCTGGTATAGCCGGTGATAAAGATGGATTGCCAGAATTACCGGACGGGGAATTTTTGCCAGCCTATCCGCTGAATGTCGTAGAGAAATATTTTAAGCAAAGTGTCGAGAACAAATATCCAACACGGAAAGTTATTTCGGCACGTTGTGCTCATATTTCTAAACCGCAGCCTATTCATATCCAGCAAGGACGTACCCAATGTCAAAATAGAACCTTATGTCAGCGTGGTTGTCCTTTTGGAGGATATTTTAGTTCGAATGCTTCCACTTTACCCTGGGCAGCAAAAACTGGAAACCTGACACTAAGACCAGACTCTGTGGTTCATTCTATTTTGTATGATGAACAAAAGGGGAAAGCCGTAGGAGTAAAAGTTATTGATCGAAATACGAAGGAAGAGATTGATTTTTATGCAAAAATCATTTTTGTGAATGCAGCAGCTATTAATACCAATTTGATCTTGTTAAATTCTACATCTACCCGTTTCCCGAATGGTTTAGGCAATGATAGTGAAACGTTGGGTAAATATGTGGCTTTCCATAATTATAGTGCCCGAATATATGCTGAGTACGAGGGGTTGTTAGATTATACTGTCGAAGGTCGTAATCCAGCAGGTGGTGCTTATATTCCTCGCTTTCGGAATCTTTATAGGCAGGATGCAGACTTTTTAAGAGGTTATGCGGCTGGCTTTGGAGCTTGGCGATCTGCAAATGCAGATACTTCGGGCTTTGGAGAAGAACTTAAAAACTCTTTATTGAATCCCAAATTGGGAAATTGGGGAGTAGGTTCGCATATGATGGGCGAGACTATTCCTAAGGCTTCCAATTATGTTGCTTTGGATGCAGATAAAAAAGACGATTGGGGTATTCCTTTGCTCAAGATTTCTATTGATTATGATGAGAATGATGAGAAGATGAAAAAGGATTACTTGGACACCATGGAAGAAATGTTTACTGAGGCTGGGTTTACTAATATACGTCGCGATGACAAGTGGCAAGCGCCAGGGTTAGATATTCACGAAATGGGAGGCGTACGAATGGGGTCAGATCCCAAAACTTCAATGTTGAATAAGTGGAACCAATTGCATGCCGTTCCGAATGTGTTTGTAACAGATGGTTCGGCGATGACTTCTACTTCAACTCAAAATCCTTCACTTACCTATATGGCCTTCTCGGCCCGTACTGTTGATTTTGCAGTAAAAGAATTAAAAAAGCAAAACATTTAGTAATCAATTTTGTTGTATAGTTTGAAAGTCTATTTCATTTATTTGGAATGGACTTTTTTACTAATGCAACTTTTTTGTTACTATTATTTGCTTTAAGAAAGTAACTTTATTAACTTGAACTTGATAACCAAACAAACTACCGTTAAAACATCTTCACTATGACTTAAATTATTTCATCAACTCCGATCACGTCTTAAAAGAGACGACTACTTTATGATAACCTTTACAATCCATCTATTATGAACAAATTTCATTTTAAGAGGGAAATATTTAAACGCAAAAATATTCCTTCTAATCGCTGCATGTATATAGCTGCAGCAATGCTTATGGCCAGTCAAATGGCTTATGGTTACAATCCAACTAACCATTTTAACCATCATGTAATTAGTAAACAACAGGAAATAACTGTAAAAGGAAAAGTTGTTTCTGCTAAAGGAAATGAATCCTTGGCTGGCGTTACCGTCAGAGTTTTGGGATCTACCAAAGCCACTTCCACCAATCAAAATGGCGATTTTGAGATTAAAGCCAACATTAATGAGGTGATTGAATTCACGTATATTGGCCATATCACAAAAACATTAACCGTCACTTCCGCATCCTCAAATGTTCAAATTGAACTGGAAGAAGACGGAACAAGCTTGGAAGAAGTAGTAGTTACAGGTTACGGTACGCAACGTAAAAAGGACTTAACGGGTTCGGTGGCGATTGTGGATGTAGAATTATTGAAATCTCAACCCGCAGCTACAGCTGTAGAAGCACTGCAAGGTAAAGCAACTGGTGTGCAGATTGTAAATGATGGTGCTCCAGGTTCTACACCTCAAATCAAAATTCGTGGATATTCTACTATTAACAATAATGAGCCTCTATATATTATTGACGGTGTTCCTTTCGAAGGAAAATTAAGCTGGCTAAACCAAAATGATATAGAATCCATGCAAGTATTGAAAGATGCTTCAGCGGCATCTATATATGGAGCTAGAGCAAATAATGGGGTGGTCATCATTACTACTAGATCAGGGAAGGCTGGCAAAGCTCAAATTTCTTTGGATGCTTATGCAGGTGTACAAGCTCCTCAGAGGGATAGATTTCCGAAAATGTTGACACCTCAACAGAATTTGGATATGCAAAACCGTATTAACGGTACTAATAATACCTTACCAGAATATCTTATTGCGGGTCAAATATATGGTAATGATATCACTCCTGCTGATGCTGAGATGTCAAAGTACAATTATTCGAGAGATTTTGCGACTTTTTATCAAATTACAAAAGCGAATAGAGAAGGAACTGATTGGTTTAGAGAAGTTACACAAAATGCGCCAACACAATCTTATCAGTTAGCGGCCACAGGAGGAAGTGATAACGCGACATACGCGATGTCAGGAGGATTTTTAGATCAACAAGGTACAATAATCCATTCTAACTTTCAACGTTACAATGTGCGTACAAATACACAGTTTAAAGCTTTTGACGGCAAGTTGCGCTTTGGAGAGAATATGCAATATAGCTACACACGGGGTGTTGGAATGGGGGTAAATCCCAATACTGCAGGTGGATATATGGCAGATGAATCAGTAATTGCTTGGTCTTTCCGTATACAAAATATAGTTCCTGTATATGATGAAGGAGGAAATTTTGCTGGTACACGGGGTGGATATGGTAATGGACAAAACCCTGTAGCTTGGGCCTACCGTGCCAAAGATGATGTCAATAAGAGCAATTTCTTCTTCGGGAATATATTCGGTGAATTTGATATTCTTGAAGGATTAACCTATCGTACAAGCTTTGGTTTGCGGTATGAAAATTACAATGGTATTGATATTACCTATCCGAATCCTGAGTTTGGGGAAGGATCGATGAATAATGCTTTGAGCGAATATTTCGGCTATGGTTCGGAATGGACATGGACAAATACTGTCAACTGGCGTAAACAATTTGATTTACATAATTTAAATATTTTGGCGGGTACAGAAGCTATTAGTAGCCGCAGCAGAGATTTGTCGGGTAGCAGAAATAACTTCTTTCTACTGAATAGTTTGGACTATTTTTATTTAAACTCCGGTACTTCCAATTTTGGTAATGCCAGTTCTGGTGGAGTAGGGTCGATGTTTTCGATTTTTGGAAAAATAGATTATAGTTACAATGACCGCTATATCTTAAGTGCGACCTTGCGTAGAGACGGATCTTCCAATTTTGGTCCAGAGAATAAATATGGCTTATTCCCAGGTATTTCAGGAGCATGGCGTGTTTCCAGTGAAGAGTTCATGCATGATGTAACTTGGATTACGGATTTGAAGTTGAGAGCAGGGTATGGGGTTACAGGTAATCAACGTATTCCATCCTATAACTACATGAATCGTTATGCGAGTTCTATTACTCAATCTTCATATCCTATCGGCGGTACCGTGCAAAGTGGACTTTGGCAGAGCGATTATGCCAATGAAGATGTTAAATGGGAACAAGTTAAAGCATTGAATCTGGGGATTGATTTCACCATCTTAAATGGTGATTTGGATGGTGCTATCGAATATTATGATAAGAAAACAGAAGACATGCTGTTCCGTGTTCCTTTGCCTGCAATTTCTGTCGGTAGAGCATCTTCTCCTTATGTGAATATTGGTAATATGCGCAATCACGGGGTTGAGCTTGCCTTGGGTTATCATTATGGTCATAGGCAACAGAAAGATTTCACCTTAGATTTAACAGGAACATTCTCCAAAAATATTAACGAGGTAATAGCGTTAGCTCCTTCAGTTTCCCAACAGATATATGGTAATTTCAGAAGTATATCGACGACTATATTGAAACCGGGTGAGTCCTTTGGATCCTTTTATGGTTATAATGTGCTCGGGGTGTACAAAGATGCAGCCGATGTAAGCAATTCGGCCAATTATGCCGATGGAAAAGCACGACCAGGCGGTCTAAAATATGAGGATATTAATAATGATGGTGTGATCAATGATCAAGATAGAACGGTCATTGGTAATCCTCATCCTGATTTTGTTTATTCATTAGGTGTAAATGCTGCTTATAAAAATTGGGATTTTGCTATGTTTTTCTATGGTTCTCAGGGTAATGATGTATTTGATATGACGCGATATTTTACAGACTTTTCCGTTTTCTCGGGATCTAAAAGTGCGCGTTTATTGGATGCTTGGACACCTGATAATCCAAATACTAGTATGCCTTCACTTATCGCTGGTGGATCAGAAACAGAATATGCAACATCAAGTTATTTTGTTCAAGACGCCAGCTTCCTAAAACTTAAAAATTTGCAAATAGGGTACAGTCTGCCTGTACAAAAAGTATTTGGAAATAGCACTGCGATTAGCAAGTTGCGTATGTATTTGGGTATGACGAATTTATTTACAATCACCAAGTATGATGGGTTAGATCCTGAAGTGACGGCTACACCTTCCGATTACCCGGCTATTGGTGTGGATTTAGGTGTATATCCGCAATCACGTCAGTTCTTATTTGGATTGAGTTTAGGTTTTTAATTTTTGAAATTTTGATGTTATGAAAATACGATTAATATATATAGCCTCTTTAGCCATTGGGCTATTACTAAATAGTTGCGGAAAGGATTTTTTGGATAAAACTCCGCAGGGACAATTGGGCGAAGGACAAATCTTAAATGGTGAAGGGATTGAAGCTGTATTACTTGGAGCTTACAGTATTATGAATGGTAATGTAAGTGGCTCTTGGGGTAATTATGCTGCTGCTCCTAGCCAGTGGGTATTCGGTGAAATTACATCTGATAATGCTCACAAAGGGTCGGAAGAATCAGATCAGCCAAATATGAATCTGATTGAGAAGATGAATCCAAATCCAGCAAATGATAATTTGACGACGATGTGGCAGGTATATTACGAAGGCGTGTTACGTTCCAATACCACTTTAAATGTTTTAAAGCAAGATCAAGAGGGAAATAAGGAAATTTCAGCGACGCGTGCTACCGAAATTCAAGCAGAAGCACGAATGCTACGTGGTCACTACTATTTTTTTATGTGGCGTGTCTTCAGAAATCTGCCTTGGATTGATGAGAATACCACATTGGAAGAATCCAAAACGAAACCTAATGATGAGGATATCTATGAAAAAATCATCGAAGATGTAAAATTTGCGGCAGAGAATCTTCCTCTTACAAAAATCAATGGGGAAGCGGGAAGAATGGATAAAAGCATCGCCAAGGCTTATCTTGGAAAATTGTATTTATATCAAAAAAAATATGATTTGGCATTACCGTTATTTCGAGATGTCCTTGCTGGTAAAGATTTAACTGCTATGCCTTTTGAAGATAATTTTGACGTAGAAAAAGAGGATGGTCCTGAGGCTTTATTAGTTTCCAAACATGCTATAAATCCGAATGGTTCGGCAGACAATGCCAATGTAGGTGATATGCTTAGTGGTATTTATGCTGCTCCGGTGAGCTGTTGCGGTTTTTATCAGCCAACTATTGACTTGGTAAATGCATATAAAGTAGATGCTAATGGCCTACCTTATTTGGATGGAGAGTATAGAAACAATCCATATAAATCAGATTACGGACTTACTGCTGCCCAAAAAGCAAGTTATCAATTGGATGTTACACTACGTGTAGACCCGCGATTGGATTATACAGTGGGAAGAAGAGGTGTGCCTTTTTTGGACTACGGAGTAATGCCGGGAGATCCTTGGATTCGCAAATCAGAAGGATATGAGCAACCTGACGCAGGACCATTTGTGGGTATGAAAACAATGATTAAACAAAGTCAATTTGCAAGTCATGCTGTGGCTGGAGAGAATTATATCACAGGTTTAGATGTAAATATTATGCGTTTGGCAGATGTTTATTTGATGGCTGCAGAATGTGCTGTAGAATTGAATGATTTGACAGCAGCGCTAACATATGTCAATGCGGTACGCAATCGTGCGGCTAAACTTCCTGCAAAAACAGTAAATGGTCAACCTGTAGCAAATTATCAAGTAAAACCTTATCCATCGTTCCCAAGTCAAGATTACGCGCGTAAAGCAGTAAGGATGGAGCGTAGGTTAGAGTTAGCAATGGAAGGTCATCGATTTTTTGACTTAGTGCGTTGGGGGGTAGCGAAAAATGTTTTAGAAAGTTATTCTTCTTTTGAAGGAAATTATATTCCTTTCTTTAGAGGATTAGTTTTCAGACCACAAAACGATTACTTTCCAATTCCACAAACAGAAATCGATCGAAGTGGAGGAACTTTAAAACAAAATCAAGGATACAATTAATAGGTAAAATAAGCCTTTCCAAGTTGGAAAGGCTTATTTATTACAATAAAACCATATTATAAGGTATTATATCACAATATATTTTGCGATCTTTAGTCCTATGATAGCACCTACCGTAAAAGCCGTTTTATTTGATTTAGATGGCACATTGATAGATTCAGAATATTTTTACTACAGCAATTGGGCACCTATTCTTGCCGATGAATTTCAGTTGCATATTACATTTGAAGATTGGATTAAAGATTTTGCAGGGCATACCTTAGTTCGCAATGTTGGTTATTTAAAAGATCATTTTGGTATTGAGACTACCGAAGAATTTATGTGGACTGCCACGAGAGCCAATTACGCAAAATCGGATATGACTACAATATGTTTAATGCCTTTCGCGAAAGAAACATTAGAATATTTAAAGCAAAAAGGTGTGCGTATGGCGTTAGTCACGTCCAGTTATACAACTACAGTAGATACGGTGTTGGGTCATCACGGATTGCTCGATTATTTTGAATTTTTTGTTACAAGGGAATTAGTAGAGAATCCAAAGCCTAATCCAGAACCTTATGAATTGGCAACACAAAAATTAAATCTGCCAAAAGAACAGATAATAGCTGTTGAAGACACTATTACAGGTTTTACGGCAGCTACTCAAGCTGGACTAACCTGTGTTGCGGTTACTAAGTATGAGACAGAGAGAAATAGGTTATCCAATGATAACTATTTAATAGAAGATTTGTCAAATCTTACTAAAATAATTGCTTAAGCGGTATAATTTAGTATCTTGTTAGTAATGAACTACCTAACAAATTCTAAATTTTAATATATGAAAAGAAGATTTTTTCTAAATGCTGGTATTGCCGGCATATCTTCAAGCGTATTAGCCTCTTGTACAGTTTCCAATAATCCTAACGAAGAGAAGGAAAACATTATGAAATCAGGTAATATTATACATCAAGTTTATTTTTGGCTTAAAGAAGGGATTACAGCAGAGGAAGAAAAGGATTTTTTAGAATTTTTTAAAATTCTAAAAACAGTTCCTAGTATTAAATCTTTTACTGCAGGAAAACCAGCGGGGACGAATCCTCGATCTGTTGTTGACAATTCTTTTTCTTATAGTATTACTGTTGTTTTTGAAGATTTAGCTGCTATCAATGTCTATGAAACGCATCCTATACATACTGAGGCGGCGGCAAAATACAGTAAATATTGGACGAATGTGCAGGTAAGAGATACAGAAGTAACTGATATTTAAACAAAAACAGGACTTGATTAACAAGTCCTGTTTTGTTTTATATTATTTTAGCTTAATCTTTTCTTTACCGAATTTAAACATTCCTACATCTGCTGCTCTATTGCTTTCAATAGATTTTAATAGATAAGTATTATTAACCCGTTGCGCATCTTTTGCAGAAACAGCAGAGCGTGTCCCTGTAGAATACGATCCATTTTTGATATGGTAAACTGCTTCTGCAATAAATCCTTCTTCCACATCTCCGAAATCTTTCAGGAAATCTTCTCTAGTCAGTTTATTTGGAACAAGACCTTCGAAGTAATTACCGTAATTATCGGCATTAAACATTTGGAAAGAAGTGACATAAATATCAGCCTGCGCTCCTTTTTTACCAATAGGAATACCCCAGAATCCAACCGGTTTACCGTATGTGTTTTCCGAACCTATAATTTGCACATTCAAGTAAGGTTTCAATGAATTAATCAATAGTTCACTTGCTGACGCTGTCGAACTTGTCACTAAGAAATAAACTTTAGTTAAGTTAAGATTTCCTATTTTTTTGAAATCAACTGGTTTAAACTCTTCTGCGAGTTCTTCTTGTACAATAGGATTTAATTTGTAATAGTACATTCTTTTTCCTGTCGCAGCAGCAGGGGCAAGTTTATTTGCTAAATATTCAGCAGTATAAGTTGATCCTCCACCATTGTAACGTAAATCTACTATTAACTCAGACACACCTTGTGTTTCGTAGTTATTAAATAAGTTTTGAAGGCTGGTATATAAAGAGTTCGATTGTCCCTGATTGTTTATTATGCTAATAAATGAACTAAAAGCAAAATAACCTACCTTTTTGCCTTCAATATCTTTTACCCAAGTACTTAAAATAGGATTGATACTATATTTAGCCTGAGTAATTGTTTTTTCTATGATTTCGCCATTCGGTTTTTGCCACTTGACATTCATAGAATTGGAATTTAGTGCATCATTAATTCCCTTGAAATTCTGAGCTTTTTGCGTGTTATAATCGTATTTAGTATTTCCATTGATACTTAAAATTCGGTCTCCCCGACGTAGCCCTGCATCATAAGCAGGCGAATTCAGATCAAGCATTCGTACATAGAGATCTGCATTGTTATTGTCTTTAGCGGATTCGGCTGTCTGCAGGTATAATACATATATTCCATAACTTGTGCCTGTGCCTTCTTGAATTTCTTCTGCTACAGCACCTTGTCTATCCAAGAAGCTAAATCTGTCATAGGGTTGTCCTTTGGAATCTTTTGGAGTAAGTCCAATTAGGTAATCTAAAAGATCCTCGGCCTTGTCATAGTCTTTGGTAATCCGTCTCACTTTTACGGTATCTAGAATATCATTGATATTGGATGGTACAATACTCTCTTGCCATAAGGACAGTAATTTTGTAAGGTACAAAGTGGAATCTCTTAAATAGGCTTCTGGAGATTTATCCCAATTTTTAATAATCTCTTGATCTGTATCAGTCTTGGTAGGAGGGGTATTATCCTTTTCGCAGCTTAATGCAAGCAAAAATAGAAAAGGGATAACATATAAAATTCTTCTCATATAATTTTTATGAATGTTAGTGCAACTGTAATCAGTTGTAGTCTAAGGTAATAATTTTACTCCAATTGTTTTTAATTTTAACATTTGTGGGTTGTTTATTTAACTATTTTATTTGTTTCCATATCTCTTGATAATTACATTGTTTGTATCGATAGATTATTCAAGTGTCATTTGATGTTTTTTTGTAAAAATTAACTCCCTTCCAGAATTTCTAAAAGGGAGTTAATAGTGTTCTTAATCTATTATTTTACATTTATCAATGCATAATTTTATTTGCGATTTTTGAATGCTTCATCATAATAGGGTTGAGTATATACATCCAATTGATGTGTGTAAGAGCGACCTACTTTAGCTTTGCCATGTAGTTTGCTCACGTAGTATAAGACAATATCTGTATTCTTTAATTTTTTCAATTCTGTATTTTTAGCTTTTTTACCATCTATCCACACACCGTACACCTTCGTGTTTTGCCAATTGTCAAATTCTTGCTTTGTAGGTGTTCTTTTGTTGGGCTTAGTTATATATACACTCCAAAATTTGTAAGGCGATAACTCATTCTTTTCTGTTCGTGCTTCCGATTGTTCCTTTGACATAATAGAGGCGATGAATGCCATACGGTCAACATTTACTCCGCTCATATTTCTGCTTGTGTAGGTCTTGCCTGACTTATCTTTTTTTAAAGTAGTAATTGCATTTATTACACTATCATATTCCGCGATTAAATCAGCAGGAGCACCATTAGCTATTTTTAGTTTAGAAGTGTCTTGTTCGATCTGTTTCTGGTTAAGTTGCGTGATAATTTCGCCTAATACTATATTCTTTTTGGAGAAGATAACTGTACTGCTAATTAAAATAAGGCAGGATAGTCCATACCATATTATTTTTTTGCTGTTGGAAGTTCTTTGATTCATCATAATTAATCTCTTTTTAATTTGTTTATAATTTAATTCGCTTACGAGTTGATTTCGGGAAGGCTCTGGCGGTAAATTCAGCAGGAGATAACAATAATCGCGTATAATATTTTTGTCCCTGAGTACATGGCGATCTGCCAAACATTCGTGGTTAAATTGCATGGATACTTTTGTATGATAAAGAGTGGGGTTAAACCATGCGATAATTTTTGTTATTTCTAAAAGAAGAATATCAAAGCTATGACGTTGAGTGATATGTCCTTCTTCATGTTGCCATATGGTTTGTGGTATACCATTTTGGTATTCAAGTTTATTTACAAACACATTGTTAAAAAAGCTGAACGGGGTTGTTACGTTTTCAGATAATACGATAGTATAAAATTGGCTTTGTATTAATTGACTTGATTTTTTTAGCCTGTAAATGGTATATAGATTAGATAAAAATCTAAAAAATAGTACACATGAAACAATACAATATACAATAATTAGTATTTCGGACCAATGAATAGTTTCGTCGGTTGTAATTATAAAAGTTGGTTCTATCTGTGCTGGGGCTATAATTTGTTCTGCTCTATCTTCGATATGGATATTCGGAATGGGAAGTCTTTCGAGATTATTTTTTGGACTTAAAGTATAATTTAAAGAAGGAATGATGAATGGAAGTATAATAATAGCAAGCAGATAAATTCGCTTAAAGTTTAGCAGGCTCGTGTTTTCTATCCATAATTTATAAGGAATAAACAGTAATGCTGAACACAATAGATAATTTAGGATATAACTAATCATGACTTTCATTTTTTACAGCGTCATCAATTATTTTTTTTAATTCCAGTAATTCTTCCTTTGATAAATTCGAACTCTTCGTAAAAAAAGAAGCGAATTGTAATGGTGAATCATTGAAAAAATCTTTTATTAGATTATTGACATGTTTGCCGAAATAATCTTCTTTGTTGACTAGTGGATAGTATTGACGTGAATTTCCAAAAAGCTCGTAACCAACAAATCCTTTATCCTGCATTCTTTTGAGTAATGTTAACACAGTGGAGTTCGCTGGAATGGGTTCGTCATATGCTTCCATTATATCCTTCATAAAAGCTTTTTCTAATCTCCATATGATTTCCATTAATTGTTCTTCGGTTTTAGAAAGCGTCATAAGTCTACAATTGTTTATTTACATCTACAAATGTAGATTATAAAATTTTAATTTCCAAATAAAATAAAAACTCCCTTCCAGAATTTCTGAAAGGGAGTTAAAAATCGCTTTATTATATATAATTTCTTAAATATCTACTGAAGCATCCATATCGAAGTCATCATGCATTAAGTGCACAATTTCAGTTGCTTTCTCGTAGTTAGTAGATTTCTTGGAGAAGAAATCATGTTGTGTCGTATCAGTATTCAAACCGTTCAATACAATAGGATTGACTTGTTTTACTTCGAAGATAGGCTCGAAACCTAAGTTCATCAATGCTTTATTACCATTGTAACGAACGTATTCTTTTACTTCTGAAGTCAAACCTACTACAGTATATAATTCTTCTGTGTATTTGATTTCGTTTTCGTACAAGTCGTTTAGTAATTTCAAGAACTTCTCTTTTACTTCTTCTTTGTTTGGTAATTTAGCGAATACTTCTTGTGCGATTAATCCTACGAATACACCGTGGATAGATTCGTCCGCTACAATTTTTTTGATGATATCTGCAGAAGCAACCATTTGTCCTTGACCACACAACCACAATGGCAAGAAGAATCCAGAATAAAACAAGAAAGACTCTAATAATACCGAAGCACCTAAAGCCATAAATAATTCTTCATCCGAAGGATTTTCTTTGTCAATAGCGCGGTAGTATTGATCAATTGTAGAAGCTTTATATTGCAAGAATTTGTTTTGCGATACCCAACCAAATACATCGTTGATTTCGTTTGTTGTAGATACTGTCGTAAAGATAGTAGAGTATGATTTGGCGTGGATAGCTTCCATCATACACATATAAGACAATACAGCTTTGTTTTGTAAAGAGGTTATATGATCAATGATTTTAGGCATACCCGTATGACTTTGTAGCGTATCCAATAAAGTCAATCCACCTAAAGCTTTTTTGTAACACTCTTTCATATCCCAGCTAAGACCTTTCCAGCTGTCGATATCTTTTGAAGGAATGTATTCGGTATCAATCCAAAATTGTTTAATATTCTGTTCCCAGAACATTAATGCATAATCATTGTCTGGCGTATTCCAATTTACGGCCGTATATTGCTTACTCATTATTTGAAGTCAAAAATTAATAGTAAAAAGTCAAAAATATGAATAAGCTAAAGATTTAGCTTATTCATATGATGTATAAAATTTTAGTTTATGCCGAACATGAGATACACTCGTCGATCGAAGACTTACGTGTACGGGTATAGTACAAGGATTTCAAGCCTAATTTGTGCGCATAAATATAATATTTCGCTAAATCACGAGTCGAATCTTTAGAATTCGTGTGCAAAATAGTAGATACACCTTGGTCGATATGACGTTGGATTACTGAAATCAGTTTCAATACTTTCATTTGATCCATATCGTATGCTGACTTGAAGTAGAAATAATTATCATTTGTCAAGTAAGGCATAGGGTAGTATGTTGTACTATCTCCATATTCACGTACTTCGATGATATCCACAATTGGCATTACCGATGCCGTAGCATTCATAATGTACGAAGTAGATTGATTTGGAGCGATAGCCAAGCGGTAAGCATGATAAATACCATGTTCTTGTACTTGAGCTTTCAAATTGTTCCAATCTTCAATTGTAGGAATGTGCAATCCTTCAAACAGTTCTTTTACTTTGTCAGTCTGTGGTAAATAATCTCGTTCTAAGTATTTGTCAAAATATGCACCTGATGCATAATCTGATTTTTCAAAACCTACGAAAGTACGTCCACGCTCTTTAGCAATCTCCATAGACGCTTCCAAAGAGTAATAGTTCATCATCATGAAGAAAGTATTGGCAAAATCTAAAGCTTCACGAGATTCGTACATGATAAAGCTTTTCGCTAGGAAGCCATGTAAGTTCATTGCACCCAAGCCTACAGAGTGTAATTCTCTGTTGGCTTTTGCGATAGATGGAACCATAGCGATATCTGTAACATCTGTTACTACCGTTAATGCACGCATAGCTGTTTTCACAGATTCTTTGATACGTTTGTTGTCCATTACCGTAGCAATATTCAACGAACCTAAGTTACAGGAGATCCCGTAACGGATTGTATCTTCTTTGCCATAGATTTCGATATCCGAAACTTCAGATACTTGCATGATCTCTGTACAAAGGTTAGAGAATTTTACACGACCAATGCCATTCAACGCATGTGCACGGTTTGTGTTCTCTTTGAAGAAAATATAGGGATATCCAGACTCTTTTTGTGTCTGTGCAATTTTCACTAATAAGTGACGCGCATTGATTTTCTTTTTCTTAACGTTCGGGTTGGTGATCAACTCATCGTACCATTGATCCATATCCATTTCGTCCAAATACTGACCATACTCTTGCATTACAGTATGTGGATAAATCAAGTAACAAGGCTCGTCTTTCTCTGCCAATTCCATGAACTTATCTGGAACGATGATACCAATAGACAATGATTTGATACGTACTTTCTCGTCCACGTTGATTTTCTTACAATCTAAGAATTCTTCGATGTCCGAGTGGAAAATATTTAAGTACACCGCACCAGCACCAGGACGTTGACCTAATTGGTTGGCATAAGAGAACGTATCTTCCATGATTTTCATAATAGGAAGTACACCTCCTGCGCGACCGTCTACGCCTTTGATAGCTTCACCGCGTGCACGGATTTTTGATATGTTGAATGAAACACCACCACCGATAGATGATAATTTCATTGCAGAATCTACAGCATAACCAATACCATTCAAGTTGTCACCGATTTCATCCAAGAAACATGAAACCAATTCACCAGAACGTTTTTTACCAGCATTCAAGAATGTCGGGGTAGCAGGCTGATATTCTTGATTAATCATGATTTCGGCATACTCGATAGCTTTTTGTACACCTTCTTCACGTGCTAAAAACAACGATACCGCTACAACACGGTCTTCATAGCGCTCCAGGAATTTCTCTCCGGAGTCATCACGAAGTGCATAACTTTGGAAAAATTTGAAGGCCGCCATGAAAGACTGAAAACGGAATTTTTTAGCATACACATAATTGTACACCTTTTCCATGTCTTCAAATGTAAACCACTCGTAGAAATTGATATAATAATTGTGTTCGATCAAATAATCAACTTTTTCTTTAAGTGTGTAAAAGAATACCGTATTCTTGTTTACATACTCTAAGAAATAGGCGCGCACAGCTTCCTTGTCTTTATGCAAGCTGTACTCGTCATCATGTTTGATCATGATTTCATTATTAAGCAATATCCAGTTTTTTGCTACCTCGTTTGCTATCATAGTATTGATTCTTAATTATGTCTATAAATTGATTAATATCTTCCATCGTGCCCGAAAGCTCAAATTTGAATGCTAACGGAATTTCAAAATGTGCCGCTACTTTGTCTGCTGCTACACCGAAGTTTCTACCCCAATTGCGGTTTCCGCTAGAAGTTACAGAATATAGCTTTGCACTATTTTTAGATGCAAAATCTTCCGTAATAGCGGGAATTTGACCAAAATTGGTCGTAAAGGTCACCAAATGTCCTTCTTCTTCGATAAGCATATCTTTTTGAATGCGAATCGCTGTCCATCCAGTAATTTGTACCACTTTATCAATAAAGCGCTGTACATTTCCTGTTTTTGAGTCGTAATAGAGTATCATAAATAGGTAGTTTTATGATAAATATTTATTGAGCTACAGCTTCTTCTAATTCTTGAGGTTTGAAACCGATCACACGGTGCTTCACTTCTTCACCGTCCAAAACGATAACCGTTGGAACAGTGCGAACTTTAAACTTAACAGCCAACTCCGGTTCATCAAATGGATTGATCGTCTCATACGAAATACCCTTACTGTCTAAGTACGCCGACACTTGTGCGCATGGAGCACAATCGTTTTTTTCGAATTTAATGATTCTTGCCATGTTGTATATTAAGTTTGACAGTAAATCCTATCCAAAAGTGTTTCTTTTGAACAAAAAATTTACTAAGATTTGTAAATAAACGCTGCGATCACAGATGATTTTCTGGGATCCTTAACAAATATCATATATTTTAGTTCCGAGAGGTAGTTATACTTTTCCACATTCTTCAGATCTTTCATTATAAAACTGCCTCATTTGAATGGTTTTGTTTGTAAAAGACTGTAAATCAATATTTGGCGGGTGTGGATAACTTTAAAAATTTGTTTTTTATCCTAATTTTTGCATGACAATTGGATTAGAATTTTATTGTCAAAAAAGAAATTTATTTCGTTAATATTCTATATTATTTGTTATATTTTAGAGGATTCAAAAAGAAAAAAACTTCATCCAAAAATTGATAAAATTATATCGCTTTTTTCTTTGATTATACTCTAATTATGAAAAAAATACCTTTCTTTTTTCTATTCTTATTAGGACTAAATGTCCATGCGCAAGAAAATGTTACTTTTCAAAAGCCTTCTTCAGAAATTTTGGCATTGGCGGATTATCAAAGGCCGCCCGCTGTCAGTTTAAGCCCCGATAAATCGTGGGTACTATTAAGTTATAGACCTACTTACAAAAGTCTGGAGGAGTTAGGACAAGAAGAATTGCGATTGGCAGGTCTTCGGATAAATGCAAAGACTAGAATTGCGAGCACAGAAAATTATTTCCACAATCTTCGTCTGCGTTCTGCGCAAGTTGGAAAAGAATTTGATATTGCAGGATTGCCAGCCAATGCGTTGATTTCTAATGTGTCGTTTTCAATTGATAGTAAGTACATTGCTTTTACACATACAAATGATTTAGGAGTCTCGCTTTGGTTGGTGGATGTAGCAAACAAATCAGCAAAGCAATTGACAGATTATGATTTGAATGCCGTATTAAATGATCCGTATCAGTGGTTGCGTAATTCTCAAGGCTTACTTATTAGCAAATCACCAGCTAATCGTCCCGCATTAATTGATCACAGCAAAGATTTGCCTTCTGGACCTGTTGTTTCGACGAGTGGTGGGCAAATTTCGCAATTGCGTACTTATCAGGATTTACTTAAAAATCCACAGGATGAACAGGATTTCGTTTCATTAGGAACGGCAGAATTGTACTGGATTGATTTGCAAGGAAAGCAAACTAAATTTTTAGCTTCGGATTTATATACACAGGCAAATGTATCACCAGATGGTAAATATGTATTAGTATCAAAATTGAAAAAGCCGTTTTCCTATGTAGTGCCTTATAATTCCTTTCCGCAAGAAGCAAATGTATATGCTGTAGATGGTACCTTGATTCAAAAAGTCAATGAAACACCTTTGCTGGAAATTCAGCCAAAAGGTTTTTCTTCAACGCGTCCTGGAAAACGTATGTTGACATGGCGAACGGATAAGCCTAATACCTTGTTCTTTGTACAGGCATTGGATGGTGGAGATGCAAGCAAAGCCGTGGAATTCAGAGATGAACTTTTTACTTGGGAATATCCATTCAATGGAGAACCAAAATCTTTAACCAAAGTAAAAGATCGTTTCGCTGGAATTATTTGGGGTAATGATACTTATGCGTTGGTGTCCTCAAGCTGGTATGATACACGAAACAGTAAAACTTTCTTATTGAATCCAACTTCAGGTGATACGAAAGTGATCATTGATCGCAATAGTCAAGATGTGTATTCAAATCCGGGTTCAGTGTACCGTGAACGAAATCAATTCGGTACTTATTCTATGTTTATCAATAAAGATAAGACATATTGGGTTGGTCCAGGCTTTACAAAAGAAGGAGAGTTTCCTTTTATCGATGAGTTGGATTTAAAGACTTTAAAGAAAAAAAGAATTTATACAGCTCCATCTTCTGAATTGCAGGAACGCATTGCGGAAGTTGTAGATATCACAAAAGGCGATATTTTGATTTCGTTGCAATCGGCTAAACAATACCCAAATTATTATACTAAAAATATCAAATCAGGTAAAACGAAAGCCGTAACAGCAATTGAAAATCCGTTTAAAAGTTTAGAAGCTGTTCATAAAGAGGTGCTCAATTACAAACGTAATGATGGAGTTGAACTTTCTGGTACCCTTTATCTTCCTGCAGGTTATGATTTCAATAGAAAAGAGAAATTACCACTGCTGATTTGGGCTTACCCACGTGAATATAAAGATAAAGCGACCGCAGGTCAAAGCACGGCAAACCCTAAAGAATTTACTTTTCCAAGCTATGGTTCATTTATTTATTGGGTGACCAAAGGTTATGCGGTATTGGATAACGCAGCTTTTCCAATAGTAGGAGAAGGCAAAGCTGAGCCGAATGATACGTTTATTCCTCAATTGGTAGCGAATGCGGAAGCGGCAATTAATGCAGTGGATGCTTTAGGCTATATTGATCGTAAGAAAGTAGCTGTCGGAGGACACTCATATGGTGCTTTTATGACCGCGCATTTATTGTCTAATTCTAATCTTTTTGCTGCGGGAATTGCACGATCTGGTGCGTACAACCGTACCTTGACACCGTTTGGTTTCCAATCGGAGCAACGTAACTTTTGGGATGATCCTCAATTGTATATGACTATGTCTCCATTCATGAGTGCTGATCGTATGAAAACACCGATGCTATTGGTTCATGGTGCTGCGGATAACAATCCCGGAACTTTTACTCTGCAAACTGAACGTTATTTCCAAGCCTTGAAAAATTTAGGCGCTCCAGTACGTATGGTGATTCTTCCACGCGAATCGCATGGTTATGCTGCTAAGGAGAATATTTTCCATTTACTTTGGGAACAAGATCAATTCTTAGAGAAATATTTGAAAAATAAATAATTACGAGGGGAGAATGTAAATTCTCCCTTATTTATAAACTTTTAATGTAATAAAATTTGTTACATTAAAAATTATTGTTACTTTTGTACCGATATGAATAATTTAAGATTCTCAACGGCTATACATATTTTGGTGTTGCTTGACAAAAATCAGGGAGAATTAATTACCTCGGATTTTATTGCAGGAAGCATCAACGTCAACCCTGTAGTGGTTCGTAGAGAAATCAAATTATTGCGTGAAGCGGGTTTAATCGAAGCAAAAAAAGGTAAAATCGGGGGCTGTGCTTTGGCCATTGATGCGCGAAAGATTTTGTTGGGGGATCTGTATAAGATTGTCAACAAAGAGAATATGTTGGGAAGAAAAAATCAGCCTAATCCGAATTGCGCTGTTGGAAGACAAATGAACGGGAGGTTAGATGAACTGTTTGATCAGACGGATACCGCATTGATAGCAACATTAAACAAGCAAACACTAAAAGATTTTTCGAATCAGTTCGATTAAAATTTTTTAAACATTATTGTAACAAAAATTGTTTCATTTAAATATAAAAGAAGAGATATGAAAATTGCAGTTATTGGTGCCTCTGGATTTGTAGGTAAGCATCTAGTTTCGGAATTAGTAAACCGTAAACACTCCATTAAGGCTTTTGCACGTAATACAGAAAACATTTTAGCACATGAAAATGTAGAAAAAATTGCTTTAGATGCGAATGATGTAGAAAAATTAGCCACTAATCTTGCTGATGTAGATGTGGTGGTAAGTGCGTACAATGCCGGATGGACTAATCCGAACTTATATGATGATTTTTTGAAAGGATCTAAGTCCATTCAAGAAGCGACTAAAAAAGCTGGTGTAAAACGTTTAATCGTGATTGGTGGTGCTGGAAGCCTGCAAGCCACTCCAGAAATTCAAATTGTGGATACTCCTGAATTTCCTGCAGAAATTAGACCGGGTGCATTAGCTGCCAGGGATTATTTGAATATATTGAAAGAAGAAACAGAGCTGGATTGGACTTTCTTTTCACCAGCACTCGAAATGCATCCAGGTACTTCAGGCGTACGCAAAGGTACTTACCGACTAGGAACCGATTATCCCGTAGCCGATGAAAATGGAAGAAGTGTACTTTCGGTAGAAGATGTTGCGGTAGTTATTGCTGATGAAGTAGAACAGCCAAAACACATTAAACAGCGTTTCACTGCGGCTTATTAGAATTATTAATATTTTTTTCTTCATACTCCCGTGCGGACGATATGATGTTTAATAACAAAGGACAAGATTATATGATCTCGTCCTTTTATTTCTGTTTTTAAAATTATTTTGCCGCCTTAATAGTAATCGGAATTATATATTCCCCCCACGCTAGATTTATCTTGCCAGATGCATCCGCAGAGATCGTAAATTGTTCTACAGAAGGATTACCCATTGAGTTTTTAACATTCACACGAAGTTGGTCATCTTTGTCGCTGTAGCCAACGCCCCAACCTTGCCATTTTTTACTAAATATCACTGTTGTTTCAGATTCGCTTGGAATCGTCCACAAGCCATATTTACCTTTTGGTAAGGCTTGCCCTTCTACCAAAACATCCTTGTCAAAAGATATGGTTGTGATTTCATTAGCACCAGTTCGCCATACTTCACCTAATTTTGCAATGTCTATACCCAATTGACGTCCTTTCAACGATGGTTTGCTGTAATCAATAGCAATATGAACACCATCCGATGTGGTTACATGAACCGAATCTGGAGGGCTAGGACGTTTGGATTTGTCTTGTTGAGCAAAAGCAAAATTAAATGTAAAAAAAGCTAGTAGACATACTACTATTGTTAATTTAGATTTCATAGTTTTTAAGTTTATTCGTTATCTGTTGATTTATTATTTTTCTGAGGTCCATTCTTTTGAGCACCTAGATTTGGTAATCCTTGATGTCTTTTCAATGTTTTTGTTTCGACAAATTGTTTATCAGATGTAGGATTTCCCATTGCTACATTTCTACTCTTGTCTTGTGCTGTTGTGATTTTGTTTTTCATAGCTATAATAGTTTTAGTTTACAATCTTGTACCTATTTATAACGTCTGAAAAATTAAATTGTTCATTCATAGGTAAATGAGTCATGAATATAATAAAAAAGCTCAGGATTTCCTGAGCTACAAATTTTTTAGGTTTATGATTTTTAGACTAAATATTCGAATAAAGTCTGGTCTTTGTTGACCTCGATAAAGTCGAATTTATAAGCCTTCAATCGTTCAATGAATGGAATGTAATCTTTTGGATTGTTTAATTCGATACCGATTAGCGCAGGACCACGCTCGCGTTCTGTTTTCTTGATATACTCAAATCGTGTAATGTCGTCTTTAGGACCCAAAACTTCTGTTACTAAAAGACGAAGTGCACCTGGTCTTTGTGGGAATCGAACGATAAAGTAGTGTTTGAAACCTTCATAAAGCAAAGACATTTCTTTGATTTCACTCATGCGGTCGATGTCATTGTTTCCTCCAGAAACTATACAAACGACTTTTTTACCTTTGATTTCTTCTTTGTGAAATTCCAATGCGGCTATAGCCAATGCTCCTGCAGGTTCAGCTACAATAGCATCTTTATTATACAATTCTAATATCGTGGTACAGATTTTTCCTTCCGGAATTGATTTAACAGAATCCAATAATTGGGAGCTGATTTCATAAGTTAACTGACCAATTTTCTTAACGGCAGCACCATCCACAAATTTGTTTATTTGTTCCAACTCTATAGGACCTCCATTCGCCAGTGCTGCTTGCATAGAAGGTGCACCTTCTGGTTCTACCCCGTATAATTTGGTAGTAGGTGAATATTTGCTCATATGATAGCTTAACCCAGAAGAAAGACCCCCACCACCAATTGGAATAATCACGGCATCAACATCAGGAAGATCTTCTAAAATTTCCACCGCAACAGTTCCTTGCCCTTCGATAATTTGTACATCATCAAAAGGAGGGATGAAAGTCATATTGTTTTGTGCACAATAATCCAACGCCGCTTTTTGACAATCGTCAAATGTATCTCCTGTCAAGATAATTTCAATATTGCCATTTCCCCACATCTCAGTTTGGGTGATTTTCTGACGTGGTGTAGGACCAGGCATAAAGATTACGCCTTTGATATCTAGTCTTTTGCATGATAAGGCTACGCCTTGGGCATGATTACCAGCACTAGCACATACAACACCAGCAGCACGTTGAGCTGCTGATAAAGATGAAATTTTGTTAAAAGCACCGCGTATTTTGTACGAGCGTACAACTTGTAGATCTTCTCTTTTTAGATAAATATCCGCACCATATCTCTCGGACAAATGTATATTGTATTGCAAAGGAGTCCTTGTCACTACAGCTTTTATTCTTTCCTTAGCTTGTAAAGAATCTATCGGTAAAGTAGCAATATCTAAGCTCATTGTTTAATTGTTGTATAGATGATTTTAAAAAAGGCTGGATTTGCCAGCCTTTTAATTATTGTACCAACGTCAATAAATCTTCGTCAGTGATTTCTTTTTTAGCATCTGCTAACGTTAAGAAACGTTGGTAAGTATCCGCTAATGTATCTTTATCTAATGTATAACCTAGACGTTCTAAGTGGTGTTTCAGCGCGTGACGACCTGAACGAGCTGTCAAGATAATATCCGCTTCTTCCAAACCAACATCCTCTGGACGGATAATCTCATAAGTCTCACGGTGTTTCAAGAATCCATCTTGATGGATACCTGAACTGTGCGCGAATGCATTACGACCTACTATAGCTTTGTTTGGTTGTACAGGCATATTCATCATATCAGACACTTTACGTGAAATGTATGTGAATAATTTGCTGTCTATATTAGAAGTTAAACCTCCGAAAGCTTGGTTATGTACTTTCAAAATCATAGCAACCTCTTCTAATGATGTGTTACCTGCTCTTTCACCAATACCGTTAATAGTACATTCTATTTGACGTGCACCATTTTGGACAGCAGCGATAGAGTTAGCCGTAGCTAAACCTAGATCGTTGTGACAGTGTGCCGAGATTATTGCTTGATCGATGTTTTTCACATTCTCTTTCAAGAATTTAATTTTAGAACCGTATTGATCGGGTAAACAATATCCGTTTGTATCTGGAATATTAACTACAGTTGCACCAGCTCCAATTACAGCCTCAACCATTTTAGCAAGGAATTCAATATCAGCACGACCTGCATCTTCAGCGTAAAATTCTACGTCTTCTACATACGATTTAGCATGTTTTACAGCGGCTACAGCGCGTTCCAAGATTTCTTCGCGTGTACTATTGAATTTATATTGAATATGTAAATCTGAAGAACCAATACCGGTGTGGATACGTGGTCTTTTTGCATATTTCAATGCTTCAGCTGCAACGTCAATATCGTTCTTATTTGCGCGAGTCAAAGCACAAATGATTACATCATTTACAGCTTTTGATAATTCAACTACTGATTGAAAATCACCAGGACTTGAAACAGGGAAACCTGCTTCGATAATATCTACACCTAAGCGTTCGAGATCTTTTGCAATATCGATTTTTTCAGGTGTTGTCAATTGACAGCCCGGTACTTGTTCACCATCACGTAATGTCGTGTCGAAAATATATAAGTGATTCGGATCGTGTAACATAGTCTTTTCCTTTATATGTTTATACCTTGGTTATTTCTTATTTAATAAATTCTAAAACTTTAGCGCCCATTTCGTTTGTGCCCAAAATTTTATCTGCAGGTGTTTCTCCATTTGCAATATCACTTGTTCTCCAACCCGCTTTCAATGTGTCAGCTACAGCTGTAGTTACTGCTTTCGCTTCTTCTTGAAGACCAAATGCAATATCCAATAACAATGCCGCTGATAGGATAGAAGCTAATGGGTTCGCTTTGTTTTGTCCAGCGATATCGTGTGCAGAACCGTGTATGGGCTCAAAGAAACCTGTACTATCACCGATAGAGGCTGAAGCTAACATACCCATTGAACCTGCAATTTGTGAAGCTTCATCAGTCAAGATATCACCAAATAAGTTAGCAGTCAATACGACATCAAATTTTTTCGGATTTTTCACCAATTGCATTGCTGCATTGTCGATAAACATGTGTTCTGTTTCCACATCCGAATATTCTTTCGCTAATTCCTGAACCACTTCTCTCCAAAGACGTGAAGTTTCCAATACGTTAGCTTTATCTACCGAACATAATTTTTTGCCCCGAGTACGTGCTGCTTCGTATGCTTTTCGTGCAATACGCTCGACTTCGTAACGGTGGTAGTTCATCAAATCTGAAGCAAAAGTGTTGTCTTCGTTACGTTTTTTCTCCCCGAAATAAACGTCACCTGTCAATTCGCGGAAGAATAAAATATCTGTTCCACGTAACACTTCAGGTTTCAAGCTTGATGCATCTAATAATTCATCAAATAATAGAATAGGACGTAAGTTTGCATATAAACCTAATTCTTTGCGGATTTTCAATAAACCTTGCTCTGGACGAACTTTTGCTGAAGGGTCATTATCGTATTTAGCATGACCGATAGCACCAAATAATATCGCATCCGAAGCTTTCGCTTTCTCTAAAGTTTCATCCGGTAATGGATTACCAGTCGCTTCGATAGCAGTATGTCCCATGATAGCTTCGTCAAAAACGAATTCATGGTTATATTTTTCCGCAATAGCTTCTAAAACTTGTTTACCCCAAGTTGTTACTTCTTGTCCGATTCCATCACCTGGAATGATTAGAATATTTTTCTTCATTTTTTTCAAAAGTATAAAGTAAAAATCAAGAGATATAATCGCTCTCAACTCTTACACAATAGCGCTTTCTAAATGTTTATTTTTTACAGTTATATTTTCTATGGCTTTTACTTCGCCCTTCTCTAATACAATTCTATGTTCGATGCAGGATGGCAATTGCGACTCGTAATGACCCACATAAATTAATGTTTTGCCGTATTGCGCCAATTCATCTACTACATCGTTGAAATATTTGGCTTGGTCATTATCCAAACCTTGACAAGGTTCATCCAACACTAACAATGGCGGATTCTTAACTATTGTCCTTGCCAACATCGCTAGTCTTTGCTTTCCTAACGGGAGTGTTTGTAGATTTTGATTTTTGTATTCCGTCAAATCAAAAAACTCCAACAATTCTTCTATTTGTTTTTGCTCTTGGTATTTTACATCAATAAACCAACCAATACTGTCATAAAAACCAGAAGCAATGGTATGCCATACCGTAGCATTTTGGTCGAAATACCAGTGCATTTCGGGAGAAATAATCCCTATTTTTTGTTTTATATCCCAAATGCTTTCGCCAGAACCTCTTTTATTTCCAAACAAAGAAAGGTCGTGTCCATAAGCTTGAGGATGGTCGCCATTGATAAGACTCAATAAAGTCGATTTACCCGAACCATTTGGTCCTTGTAGTAACCACTTTTCGCCAACATTTACTTTCCATGAAACGTCTTTCAATACGACTTTTTCGCCATAACGAATGTTTATGTTATTCATTTCAGCTACCGTTTCGTAGTTCGTTTCTGGAATTTCACGTAAGAAAGTAGGTAATTCTTTTTTCTGACGTTTTTTATCTTTCGCAAATTCTGCTGGAGAATCTACTATTTCTATCTTGCCATCTACTATATGTGCAAAGCGATTGATAGAATTTGGTAATAAAATGTCGTTGGTAATAAGAATAAGCTGTACGCCTTCTTCTACTAAATCCTCCAACCAAGTATTCAATACGGCTCTTGCGTTCTTGTCCAAACCTGTATACGGTTCGTCAATAATCAAAAGTTGCGGTTTAACCCATAATCCGCGAACTAATTGCAATTTCTTGTGCTCACCACTTGACAATTCAATCAATTGTGAAGATTGTACATCTTCAAAACCAAAATCCTGAATACGTTGTTGAATAGCTGAAAAGTCTAAATTTTCTTTCTTGGCGAAGTGTTCCAACTCTGCTTTCACGGTCAAGGTATCATGACCTTGATGATGGTTATAGCGTTGTTGGTAGTAGAAATTGCGGTCACCTTCTAAATTGGTAAACTGATACCAGTTGGAAATATAGACAACTTTAGCAGGAAGGGATTTGGATGAATCGAAGTTCAATTTTATCGCATTATCCGAGGGAATTAATCCTGCGATAGCTTTTGCTAAAGTTGTTTTGCCAGAACCAGACGTGCCTCCAATAACATAATTTTCCCATTGCTGGATAGCCCAATCAAGAGAATTTAACACCACATTATTTGGGTATTGAATCGTTAAATTAGCAATATGGACGACTGGTTCTGTCATTTATTTTTTATCTATAAAAAGAAAAAGGTCTTGTTTGCTCGAAGTTTTCAATTTCAGCTTTGTGGCTTAAAATAAAGTCGATATCGTCATAACCGTTAATCAAACATGATTTTTTGTACGGATTGATTTCGAATTCGAATGATTCGCCAGTTGCTGCGATTGTCAATGTTTGTGCTTCCAAATCCACCACTAATTGTGCGTTGTTGTCAGCAAAAACTTGAGCGAATATTTTTTCTAAAAATTCTTCTGATACAGTGATAGGCAATACGCCATTGTTCAAGGCATTACCTTTGAAAATGTCGGCAAAGAATGAACTTACTACAACTTTGAAACCGTAGTCATCGATAGCCCATGCTGCGTGTTCACGTGATGAACCACAACCGAAGTTTTTACCAGCGACTAAGATTTGACCTGAAAACTTCGGGTCATTCAACACAAAATCAGCTTTTGGTTGATTGTTGCTGTCGTAGCGCCAGTCACGGAATAAGTTGTCGCCAAAACCTTCGCGAGTCGTCGCTTTTAAGAAACGAGCCGGGATGATTTGGTCGGTATCGATATTTTCAATCGGTAGTGGAACTACGCTTGAAGTTAATTTTTCAAATTTTTTCATCTTTCAAAGTAAAAAGTCAAAATTAAAAGGGCAAAAACCTATTTAATTTGAGTTTAAATGAATTATTATCTTGTGCTTTTTAAATTTTAATTTCTAATTTTTAATTAGCACGAGCTCTTACTTCTCTCAATTTTAGGGTCATACTTGTTGCTTCTTTATCTGCCCAATTGTTATAATCTGCGATAGCTTGCAAACGCTCGGCATCGGAAATGTAACCTTCTTCCACCATTTGTTTAGAACCTGCTACTTTGGACCAAACTTTGATTTTTTCAACGTGGCCAGGGAACATTCTTTCATAATGTTCGTCTGCGTTGAAAATCTCGATTTGGTCAAAGCCGTGTTCTTCAAAGATATCAATCAAGTCAAAACCGATGCGGTTGTTCATGCCTGCATCTTTACGCCACATCAAAAACATGTTGTAAAAGTTCTGCATAGTCGCTGGAATTTTTGGTGTCCAATTGATGGCTTCGTGGTTATAATCCAAAATCGAAATCTGACCATTAGGTTTCAACAAGGATTTTATTTTATCAATGGCTTTATCCAACGTAGAAATCCATTGAAATGTACGCGCAGATACAATTAGGTCAAATTTTTCTTCTGTTTCGAAATCTAAAAAATCCATATGGATAAGCTCTAGATTCTCCACATCAAAAAGCTTTTTGCCTTCGGCAATAAATGACTCCGTATTGTCCACACCAATAACATAACCAGTCGGACCAACCAACTGCGCTATATCTTTGGTAATCGAACCGGTGCCACAGCCAATATCCAAAACTCTCAAACCTGGCTTCAAAGCCGATTTAAGTGTTCTGTAATCCTGTTCCAAAGTACGTTGGTTAAAGATAGAAGAAGCATTCTGACCTGTTCTATCAATGACCTTGTTTTCGGTAACAGTTACTGCCTGACAAATTTGACACATTTTGTTAAAGTAATAAGTTAAAATTCAATAGGATAAACCTTTAAAATCTATCTTAAATTAATTCCCTTACATCTACAACTTTACCTGTGATAGCTGCTGCCGCTGCTGTCAAAGGACTTACCAACATTGTACGTGCGTTAGGACCCTGACGTCCTTCGAAGTTACGGTTTGACGTAGATACACAGTATTTACCTGCTGGGATTTTATCTTCATTCATACCCAAACAAGCTGAACATCCTGGCTCACGTAATTGGAAGCCTGCTGCTTCGAATACTTTGTCGATACCTTCAGCTTTCGCTTGCGCTTCTACTTGTTTCGAACCTGGAACAATCCAAACTTCTACACCCTCCGCTTTTTGTTTTCCAGAAACAAAAGCTGCTACCTGCCGTAAATCTTCGATACGTGAATTAGTACAAGAACCAATGAAGACGTAATCTACTGGTTTACCTAAAACTTGCTCACCATCAGCAAAGCCCATATAGTCTAATGCTTTTTGGTAAGATGGTTGTTCGCTTTCTGGTTGTGTAGCTGTAGTAGGGATGGATTGTTTTACACCGATACCCATTCCTGGATTTGTACCGTAAGTAATCATCGGTTGAATATCTGCTGCATCGAATGTCAACACAGCATCGAATTCTGCGTCTTCGTCCGAGTACAATGTTTTCCAGTAGGCTAATGCTTCCTCCCATTTTTCACCTTTAGGTGCAAATTCGCGACCTTTGATGTATTCGAAAGTAGTCTGGTCTGGTGCAATAAGACCACCACGAGCTCCCATTTCAATACTCATGTTACAAACTGTCATACGGCCTTCCATACTCAACGAACGGATTGCCGATCCAGCAAATTCTACGAAATATCCTGTACCCCCAGCTGCAGTAGTTTTAGATATAACGTAAAGAATAATATCTTTTGCGCCAACACCTTTTTGCAATTCACCGTTAACTTCGATTTTCATCGTTTTAGGTTTTGATTGCAATAGACATTGTGTCGCGAAAACTTGTTCTACTTGTGAAGTACCAATACCGAAAGCAATAGCACCAAATGCACCGTGCGTAGATGTGTGGCTATCACCACAAACCATAGTTTTACCCGGTAATGTGATACCCAATTCTGGACCGATAACGTGAACAATACCTTGGTAAGGGTGTCCTAAACCATACAATTCAATTCCAAATTCAGACGTGTTTTTAGTCAACATATCCACTTGGTAGCGCGATAATTCTTCTTTAATAGGAAGGTGTTGGTCTAATGTTGGAACGTTATGATCGGCTGTGGCAACAGTTTGATTAGGACGGAAGACAGGAAGACCTCTTTTGCGCAATCCATCGAATGCTTGAGGAGAAGTCACCTCATGAATCAAATGCGTATCGATATACAATATATCTGGAAAACCCTCCGCACGCTTGACGACGTGAGCATCCCAAATTTTTTCTACTAATGTTTTTCCCATTTCTCTTATGATAGTATAAGTAATTTCGAAAGGGATAAAGGCATTGAATGCGCTTTATCCCTTTGTTGTAATTATCAAAATTACGAAATATTAAACTGTTTTAATCGTCTTCATTGCAGTCATCGCTTTACGTAATTTACGTCCAACGATTTCTACAGGATGATTGCGTAAGATTTCGTTTACTTGTACCAATTTAACGTTATCTACAGAACCATCTTTACCTTCGTTGTAGTTTTTACCAACGATATCCGTATCAACTTTTTTCATGAAATCAGCTAATAATGGCTTACAAGCTTGGTCGAATAAGTAACATCCGTACTCTGCTGTATCCGAAATTACACGGTTCATTTCGAACAATTTACGACGTGCAATCGTGTTAGCGATAAGCGGTGTTTCGTGTAATGACTCATAGTATGCAGACTCAGGTTTGATACCCGCTTCTACCATTGTTTCGAAAGCTAATTCAACACCTGCTCTTACGAAAGCAACCATCAATAAGTAATTGTCGAAGTATTCTTGTTCTGAGATTTTAACATCGCCAGCAGGCGTCTTTTCGAAAGCCGTTTCACCTGTCTCTGCTCTCCATTTTAATAAGTTTGCATCGCCATTAGCCCAATCTTCCATCATAGTTCTTGAGAACTCACCTGACATGATATCGTCTTGGTGTTTTTGAAATAATGGACGCATAATATCTTTCAATTCTTCTGATAATTCAAAAGCTTTGATTTTAGCAGGGTTGCTCAAACGGTCAAGCATACCTGATACACCACCGTGTTTCAAGGCTTCAGTGATAACCTCAACACCGTATTGAACTAATTTAGAAGCGTAACCCGCATCGATACCTTTTTCAACCATTTTGTCGAAAGAAAGGATAGATCCTGTTTGTAATAAACCACAAAGGATAGTTTGCTCACCCATCAAGTCAGATTTAACCTCTGCTACGAATGATGATTTCAATACACCTGCACGGTGACCACCTGTACCTACACAGTAAGCTTTTGCTTCAGCCCACCCTTTACCTTGAGGGTCATTTTCAGGGTGAACAGCGATTAATGTAGGAACACCAAAACCTCTCAAGTACTCAGCACGTACTTCAGAACCTGGACATTTAGGTGCAACCATGATTACGGTAATATCTTTACGGATTTGCATACCTTCTTCTACAATGTTGAAACCGTGCGAATAAGATAATGTAGCTCCTTGTTTCATCAATGGCATTACCGCATTGATTACTGCTGTATGTTGTTTATCGGGTGTCAAGTTGATAACTAAATCAGCCGTAGGAATTAACTCATCATATGTACCTACAGTGAAATTGTTATCAGTTGCATTTTTCCATGAATCTCTTTTTTGCTCAATAGCCTCTTTACGTAAAGCGTAAGAAACGTCCAAACCAGAATCTCTTAAATTTAAACCTTGGTTCAAACCTTGTGCACCTGCACCTACGATTACGATTTTTTTACCTTTTAAAGCGTTTACTCCATCAGCGAATTCTGATGAATCCATAAATTCAGCTACACCAAGTTGGTTTAATTGCTCTCTAAGAGGTAATGTGTTAAAATAATTTGCCATTGTAGTACTATTTTAATTTGTCTTTTCTTAAGTTTTTATTTATTGTTGTTGATTATTCTTCTCTGTGCAATAGCATAGCCATAATGAAGATTATCGTGACCTGAGGTCAAGGTGATAACCTCTTCGATAGTTGCCATCGTCTCGCCATAAGTATCTGTTGCAAAAGGAGCGATTTTGTTAAAAACACCAGCTGCGTAGTCTTTTTCAAGTTGTTCGATAGTTTCTACAGCTAGACGTTTCAAATCATCGACTTCTTCTTGTGTTACAAAATACGTTGGTTTGGAACCTTTGGTATAAGTTCCTGCATACTTTATGAAACTTGCATCATGACGAATCCCTGTACGCAAATAAGTTAATCCTTGTGTAGCTACAACGATATGTCCAAAATTCCAAATTATATTATTGTTAAACCCTGCCGGAATTTCGTTCAGCTGTTCTAATGTCAATCCTTCCAATAATTGGATAAATGCTTGACGGGTTTGTTTGATAAATTTAAATACCTGCTCCATAATATTACATCGTAAAAACTTGGTCTTGTTGGTCTAAGAATTCGTTTTCAACGATTTCTGGTGCAGGCTCTTGTTGTTCAAATTGTTTTAATTTTTCGTGGAAACCAGCGCTCGCTTTGATAATAGCGATACGTGCACCACGAACGAATTCGATTAAGCCGTATTTAGTCAACTCTTGAGTTAATTTGTCGATTTCTTCGCGGTGACCTGCGGTTTCGAATACGATGTAATCTGGACGAATAACAACAACATTTGCACCGTACTCACGCAATAAACGTTCTACATAAACTTTTTCGTTTACTACTTCTGTAGGTACTTTGTACAACGCTTGTTCTTGCCAGATCAACTCATCATTGGTGTTGAAATAAGCTTTCAATACTTCGACTTGTTTTTCGATTTGACGACAAAGTTTACGAACCACATCTTCTGATTCGGTAATCAAAATCGTGAAACGGTGAATGCCTTCCACCTCAGAAGGAGAGGTGTTCAAGCTTTCGATGTTGATTTTACGTCTTGAAAAAATGTTAGAAATACGACCTATCATACCGATAGCGTTTTCTGTATATAGGGTAATGGTAAATTCTTGCTTTTCCATTTTTATTTTAATCTAATCTCTGATACTGAAGTTCCTTGCGCTACCATTGGGAATACATTGTTTTCTTTGCCAACCATTACTTCCAATAAATAACCGCCATCGTGAGCCAACATTGTTTTTAAAGCAGACTCTAAGTCCTTACGGTCTGAAATCTTATTTCCATCCAGATAGTATGACTTGGCTAATGCGACAAAATCAGGACTTGTAATATTCACGAAAGAATAGCGTTTGTCGTGGAACAATTGTTGCCATTGACGAACCATTCCTAAGAACTCGTTATTTAAAATCAAAATTTTAACCTTAGCACCGAACTGCATAATAGTACCCAACTCTTGTAACGTCATTTGAAAACCACCGTCACCGATTATTGCTATGACATCGCGCTCAGGAGCTCCATACCAAGCACCAATAGCTGCTGGTAAACCGAATCCCATTGTACCTAGACCACCAGATGTTACATTAGATTTAGAAGAGTTAAATTTCGCATAACGACATGCTACCATTTGGTGTTGACCTACGTCAGTCACAATAACAGCATTACCACCAGTCAATTCATTCAATACGCGAATTACTTCGCCCATAGTCATGATATCACTTGTAGGATTCAATTCATTATGAATTACTTCTTTTATTTCTTCTTGCTCTAACTCTCGGAACTTTTGTAACCATTCCGAATGGTCAGTTGGTGTAAGCAATGCAGTCAATTGAGGTAATGTTTCTTTACAGTCGCCCCAAACAGGAACTGTAGTTTTTACATTTTTATCAATTTCGGCTGGGTCAATATCCAAGTGAATAACTTTCGCTTGTTTAGCATATTTATCCAAACGACCTGTTACGCGGTCATCAAATCGCATACCTACAGCAATTAATACATCACACTCGTTGGTCATTACGTTTGGAGCATAGTTACCATGCATACCCAACATACCCACGTGTTGTGGATGGTCCGTTTCCAAAGCACTTAAACCCATTACAGTTGTAGCAGCAGGGAAACCACCTTTTTCGAGGAATTCTTTAAATTCTTGTTCTGCTTTACCTAAGATTACACCTTGACCAAATATTACGAAAGGTTTTTTAGCCGAATTAATGAGTTCAGCCGCTGCCTCCACGTATTCCTTGCGAACAATTGGAGCTGGTCTGTAACTACGGATATGATTACATTTTTCGTAACCTTCGTAATCGAACAACTGCATTTGTGCATTTTTAGTAATATCAATCAACACAGGGCCTGGACGACCTGTACGTGCTATATGAAATGCTTTTGCCAGCACAGCAGGAATTTCTGTTGCATCAGTTACTTGATAATTCCATTTAGTCACTGGACTGGTAATGTTGACTACGTCAGTTTCTTGGAAAGCGTCAGTTCCTAATAATGATGCAAATACTTGGCCTGTGATGCAGACGATTGGATTACTATCAATCATAGCGTCCGCTAGACCAGTTACTAAATTAGTTGCACCAGGACCTGATGTTGCGAAAGCGACGCCTACACGACCTGAAGTACGTGCAAACCCCTGAGCAGCGTGAATGCCACCTTGCTCGTGACGGACCAGAATATGTTTTATTTTGTCATTATAATCATATAATGCATCATAAATTGGCATAATCGCGCCGCCTGGGTAGCCGAATACCGTATCTACTCCTTCATGAATCAAAGCTTCCAAGACCGCTTGCGAACCCGATATCTGTGTGTTGGCTGCAATGGTTTGGGTTTTCTTTGTTTCTGTTTTCTCCAGTGTACTCATTTTGTTGTTAGTATTAAGATATTAGTATTGTGTATTTAGACTTATCGTCTAATAATCCTAATTATTTTTTCATTGATATAAATTAGTAAAGAATATATGGCGTATTTAAATCTAATTACTAAATACTCTTTACTAAATACTTATTATAAATCCGTCACACAACCTTCTGATGCGTCAGCTACTGTTTTCGCGTATTTGTACAATACACCTTTGGTAACTTTCAATGGGGGTTGTGTCCATTTTGCACGACGTTCAGCGATTATGCTGTCTTCTACTTTTAGTGTGATTGTGTTGTTTACTGCGTCAATTTCGATTATATCGTTATCTTCTACTAATCCAATCAATCCACCTTTATAGGCTTCTGGTGTAATGTGACCAACTACAAAACCGTGTGTACCACCTGAGAAACGACCGTCAGTAATTAATGCTACCGATTTACCAAGACCAGCACCAATGATTAGTGACGTAGGCTTCAACATCTCAGGCATACCAGGAGCTCCAATAGGTCCTTCATTTTTAATAACGACAACATCGCCTTTTTGTATGCGTCCAGAAGCAATACCTGCTACCAAATCATGTTCTCCATCGAATACACGAGCCGGACCTACAAAACGTTCGCCTTCTTTACCCGAAATCTTCGCTACAGAACCTTTTTCCGCTAAATTTCCGTAAAGGATTTGCAAGTGACCTGTTGCTTTGATAGGCTCACTCAAAGGTTTGATGATAGGTTGGTTGTAATCAATAATAGATTTTACATCAGCCAAGTTTTCTGCTACAGTTTTACCTGTTACAGTCATACAATCTCCATGCAATAAGCCATTATCTAATAAGTAACGCAATACCGCTGGTGTACCACCATATTGTTGTAAATCTTGCATCAAGTATTTTCCAGATGGTTTGAAATCCGCCAATACAGGAGTCTCGTCAGACATACGTTGGAAATCATCTTGTGTGATATCTACACCTACAGCTTTACCGATAGCGATAAAGTGCAATACTGCATTGGTACTTCCTCCTAATATGATAATTGAACGTAAAGCATTTTCAAACGCTTTGCGCGTCATGATATCCGAAGGCTTAATATCTTTTTCTAATAAAATACGGATGTATTTGCCTGCGTCAAGACATTCTTGTTCTTTCTCTTTAGAAACGGCAGGGTGTGAAGATGAATATGGTAAACTCATTCCTAAAGCTTCAATCGCTGAAGCCATTGTGTTTGCAGTGTACATACCACCACAAGCACCAGGACCAGGACAAGTATGTTTGATGACACCTTGGAAATCTTCGTCCGAAATGTTACCACAAATTTTTTGACCTAAAGCTTCGAAAGCCGAAACGATATTTAATTCTTCACCTTTATAATGCCCAGGAGCAATTGTTCCGCCGTAAACCATAATTGCAGGGCGGTTCAATCGAGCCATAGCCATAATAGCACCAGGCATGTTTTTGTCACATCCAGGGATAGCAATTAATCCATCGTAATATTGACCGCCACATATAGTCTCAATACTATCTGCAATCACATCACGTGATACTAAGGAATAACGCATGCCATCTGTACCATTACTCATACCATCACTTACACCAATAGTACCGAAGGTAAGACCGACTAAATCATTGTTCCATACACCTTTTTTCACGACCTGAGCTAAGTCATTTAGGTGCATATTACATGTGTTACCATCATAGCCCATACTGGCGATACCCACTTGCGCTTTATCCATATCGGCATCAGTCAAGCCAATACCATACAACATCGCTTTGGCAGCAGGTTGTGTCTCGTCTTGAGTGAATATGCGGCTGTATTTATTTAATCCCTTTTCGTTATCAGATGATGACTTCATAATTCTCTTGCTCTAATACTAAGTTTTTATATTTTCTTTGGATCGTAGCACCAATGCTATGTTCCCATTCTTCTTTGTAAACGATATGGTCCACCTGTTTGATACCAATAATCTCAGCAGCAGTGCCACTTAAGAAGGCACTGTCAGCTGTATAGATATCCTGGACGGTTAGTTTCTTCTCGATGATTTCGAATCCCAATTCTTTGCAGATGCCAATCACCGTTTTTCTTGTTATGCCAGGGAACACATCTCCCAATGGCGGTGTATAGATTTTATAATCCTTTTCAATAAAAATATTCTCACTCGAAGCCTGTGCGACGTAACCATCTTGATCCAACATCAAGGCTTCATCGTATCCATTACGAATAGCATCTGTCGAGGCAAGAATGGAATTGATGTACTGTCCTGAAATCTTCGCGTCTATATGGAAAGATTTTGGGTTAGGACGCTCGTATTTTGAAATGTTAACGTTCAATAGATTTTGTCCTAAATAGGGACCCCATTCCCAAGCGGCCAACATGATATTCGCATCTTCTGAAGAGGTAAGGTGCATATTAGATCCAGAGAATACTAAGGGTCTTATATATGCTGCACGAAGATTGTTTATTTCCAATAATTCGTAACACTTTTCAATCAACGTTCTGTTGTTCCATTTATATGGAAGTCCAATAGACTCACAAGATTTACGTAATCTTTCAAAATGTGCTTCTGCCTTGAAGATACGCGTACCATTGTGTGTGTTGTAAGCGCGTAATCCTTCGAAGGCTCCATAGCCATAATGCAACGACTGACCAAATAAATCTACGCCAGCTGATTTCGCTAATACGAACTCACCATTTAGAAATATTTTCGTGTTCTGATTATAGTATTGCATATGTTTAAATTTTAAGGTGTCCTTTCCCTCCCCAAAGACTAGGTACACATCTTCGAATAAGAAGCTTCGTCAAGTTAAGACGAAAAAAAATTCTTTACAATAGACAAACACTTTATTTTAAAAAAGTTTATTGTTTCGTGTTTATTGATTTTTCTTCAGTATATTTTATAATACATGTATTAAACAAAATAAAATTTTTTAATAAGTGAACCGAAATTAAAATTGGTTTATTTTCTAGGTTTTGAAAAATTTCGTTTTATCCTCAAAATTCTTCCTAAAATGGTCTTGTAGCTAAAAAAAGTTGCAAAAAAATAGCCCTTAAAACCTGAAGTTTTAAGGGCTATTTTATCATTATCTTTTATCGTTATCCTTGCACTATTCCTTCCGCCAAAACGATGATATTGTTGTCCTTTACTTCAACTACACCACCTTTGATAATAATGACTTGTTCGCCATTACTACCTTTAATAATGACTTTGCCATCTTCTAACGTAGAGACAATAGCAGCGTGGTCTTTCAAAATTTGAAAAGATCCAGCAGATCCAGGTACTGTAACGGCTGTTACTTCGCCTTCGTATGCTATTTTGTCTGGAGTTATTACTTGTAATTTCATTCTTTTGTTAGATATGAGATGCGAGATATGAGATTTGAGAACGAATTCTTCAAATAGATATGAGATAAAAAATCTATTATCTCATATCTAATTTCTAATATCTAATTAAACTGCTTCTGCTAATAATTTCTTACCTTTTTCGATAGCTTCTTCGATAGAACCTACTAAGTTGAAAGCTGCTTCAGGGTATTCATCCACTTCACCATCGATGATCATGTTGAAACCTTTGATAGTGTCTTTGATGTCTACTAATACACCTTTCAAACCTGTAAATTGCTCAGCTACGTGGAATGGTTGAGATAAGAAACGTTGTACACGACGTGCGCGGTGTACTGTTAATTTATCTTCTTCAGATAACTCATCCATACCTAAGATAGCGATGATATCTTGAAGTTCTTTATAGCGTTGTAAGATTTCTTTCACACGTTGAGCTGTATTGTAGTGCTCAGCTCCTAATACACTTGGAGATAAGATACGTGAAGTAGAATCCAATGGGTCTACCGCAGGATAGATACCTAACTCAGCGATTTTACGTGACAATACTGTAGTTGCATCCAAGTGAGCGAATGTAGTCGCAGGAGCAGGGTCAGTTAAGTCATCGGCAGGTACGTATACCGCTTGTACTGAAGTGATAGATCCGTTTTTAGTTGAAGTAATACGCTCTTGCATCAAACCCATCTCTGTAGCTAATGTAGGTTGGTAACCTACCGCTGATGGCATACGACCTAATAAAGCTGATACCTCAGAACCTGCTTGCGTGAAACGGAAGATGTTATCGATAAAGAATAATACGTCTTTACCTTGACCATCACCTTCACCATCACGGAAATATTCTGCAACAGTCAAACCAGACAAAGCCACACGAGCACGTGCACCTGGAGGCTCATTCATCTGACCGAATACGAAAGTACATTTAGATTCTTTCATCAATTCTTGGTCAACAGTATCGATAGGCCATTCGCCTTTTTCCATACCTTCCATGAAGTGCTCACCGTATTTGATGATACCTGATTCCAACATCTCACGTAATAAGTCATTACCTTCACGTGTACGTTCACCAACACCAGCAAATACTGAAAGACCACCGTGACCTTTAGCGATATTGTTGATAAGCTCTTGGATTAATACTGTTTTACCTACACCAGCACCACCGAACAAACCGATTTTACCACCTTTAGCATAAGGCTCTAATAAGTCAATAACTTTGATACCTGTGAAAAGTACTTCAGTTTCAGTTGACAAATCTTCGAATTTTGGAGGTGTATTGTGGATGGGACGTCCATTAGTTTTGTCCAATTCGCGAATACCATCAATAGGATCTCCAACTACGTTGAAAACACGACCTTTGATCTCTTCGCCTACAGGCATTTTGATAGGAGCACCAGTGTCAACTACTTTCATACCACGTACTAAACCTTCTGTAGCATCCATCGCAATAGTACGAACACGTTCCTCACCTAAGTGTTGTTGAACTTCTAAAACGATACGTTGTCCATTTTCTTTTTCAATGTACAATGCATCGTAAATCTTAGGAAGATTTTCATTGTCGGCAAAGTTGACGTCAACCACTGGGCCGATAATCTGCGCTATTTTACCAATATTGGGCATATTATAGGGACTAAAATTTATTAATCAATTTATTCACAGCCTGTTTAATCAGGCTGCATTTTGGAATGCAAAAATAATGTATATCTTATTAAAAGCAAAGCGTTTGTTAAGAATAATTTAAAATTTATAATTAGCTCTTCGGATACGAAAATTTGTTGTTCAAAATTAATAAGATAATATACGTATATTATATCAAACAAGTTACTTATACTTAATAAAAAATTAGTGTTAAAAGACTATTTTTAGCCTATAGTATTTACCACTACTTCTAACCTAAGATTATGAAAAAGACCTTTTTGGGTTTGTTACTTATTAGTCCGTTGTTGTCTTTAGCACAGCTCAAATATCCTTCCTATGCTGAAGTACAATCTTCCATTAGCGGATACTCGACCAAGGGATTGGTTTCGCAAACTGTTATCGGAAAAAGTTATGGGAATGAAAATATTTCCGTCATCAAACTACAATTGGATGAAAAACCGAAGCCTACTTTGCTAGTAGTAGCCGGGATAGACGGTAAACATCCTGCTGGTACGATAGCTTCTTTGCAGCTGACCAAACAAATTTTAGCTTTACCTAAAGATTCTCTTCAAGCTTTGCTGAAAGACAAGTCTATTTGGATTATTCCGTTAGTAAATCCTGATGCTTACAAACGTAATTCATCTACAAAGCAATGGCTTTCGGGGAATAGTCGTAAAATAGACAATGATCGAGATGGTCGTTTGGATGAAGATCCTGCTAAAGATTTGAATGGGGATGGTATCATTTCACAAATGCGCGTAGAATCGCCGATTGGGAATTTTAAGGTGCATAAAGATAATCCTAATTTGTTAGTCGCTGCTGATAAGTCCAAAGCTGAAAAAGGAAATTATATTGTATTTCCTGAAGGTATAGATCAAGACTTTGATGGACGATATGGCGAAGATGGTGAAGGCGGTGTAAATATAGATCGTAATTTTACTTTTGATTATCACGCTTTTTTAGCTGAAAGCGGCGACTATGCTGCATCTGAGCCCGAAACACGCGCATTGGTAGATTTTATTTTTGCTAATCCACAAATTGCTAGTGTCCTCCATATAGGTCTAGCGAATAATCTTTCCGAACCTGAACGATATGATGCGCGTGCGGCCAACGAACGTATTGTGAAATCTTGGAGTGTAAATGATGTAGAAATGTCTAAATACATTTCTACTATATATAAGGAACACACTAAATCTTTAGGTGAAGCAAGCAAAATGGTATCCTCGCCTGGAAATTTTTCAAATACGGCATATTATCATTTGGGAAAATTTAGTTTTTCCACTCCATTGTGGTGGCCTTCCGTTACTGATTCTACGAAGAATACAAATAAAACTACAGATGCCAATGAAACTTTCTATAAATGGGTGAATATAAATAATGTTCAGGGCGCCATCTTGCCTTGGTCAAAAGTTAATCATCCTGATTTTTCAAATCAAAACGTTGAAGTTGGAGGTGTTGTCGATATTTTTAGAAATAATCCACCAGTAGAGTTTTTGGAAACTTCCGTGCAAGCGCATACCGGCTTCGTGGTAAAGCTCCTAGAGAATATGGCAAAATTGGTGTTTTCTACGCCTAAGGTGACTTCACTGGGAGATGATATTTACCGAGTGGAATTATCTGTAATGAATGTAGGTAATATGCCTACCTATCCTGAAATAGCAGATCGTATACGTTTTGTATCACGATTCAAAACGGTTTGTGATTTACAAAGTAATCAGCAGTTTTTGAGTGGAAAAAGGCTGCAGCTATATAGCGCATTAGGAGCAGGTGATTCAAAAACTTTTTCTTGGTTGATAAAAGGTAAAGGTGCCGTGAAAATCCAAGCTGGATGTCCCACTTCTGGAGAACAACAAATCGAAGTAAAACTTTAATCTGTCGTCCAATGAAAATTAAACATATAATTTTAGCCTTATTCTTGTGTACTCAAATGAGTACAAGCCTGTTGGCTCAAAAAGAAAATAAGGACATCGATATCCCAGGACTACGTGCAATTGGGACTCCGGCAAATCCAAAAGTTCCGATGAATTGGAATCGTTATCATGATAATAAGCAGATCGAGCAATTCTGTAAGGACTTGCAGAAAGCTTATCCTAATTTGGTGAAATATGAATCCATAGGAAAATCATACGAAGGTCGAGATATTTTTGTTTTGACGGTTTCAGATTTTAAAGATGGGAATACCGATCGCAAACCTGGACTTTGGATAGATGGAAATATTCATGCCAATGAATTACAAGGTTCGGAAATTGCTATGTATACAGCTTGGTATTTGGCCGAGAATTATCATCAAGTAGACTTTATTAAAGAGTTATTACGCGATAAAGTATTTTATATAGCGCCGACTATTAATCCAGACTCTCGTGATTACTTTATTTACGAGCCCAATACGATGCATTCTTCGCGTACAGGTCGTCGTCCTTTTGATAATGATGGAGATGGTTTGGTCGCAGAAGACTTGTACGATGATTTAGATGGAGATGGACATATTGTGACGATGCGTCGTAAATCCAAAACTGGTCGTTATAAAGTTGATCCTGAAAATCCCAATCGCATGGTGTTAGCAAAGCCAGGGGAAGTAGGAGAGTACGAACTTTTGGGATATGAAGGCATAGATAATGATGGAGATGGGTTGGTCAATGAAGATATAACGGGTACGTATGACCCTAACCGTGATTGGGGCTGGAATTGGCAGCCGAATTACGTGCAGAATGGTGCTTTATATTATCCTGGAACGCTGCCAGAAACTATGGCTGTGAAAAATTTCTTTTTTAAGCATACTAATATTGCAGGTGCACAATCCTATCATAATTATGGGGGTATGATTTTGCGTGGTCCAGGAGCTGCAGACGATGAACGTTATTATTCCCGTAAAGATGTGCAAGTGTATGATGCGTTAGGTAGGACGGGAGAAAAAATGTTGCCAGGCTATAATTATATAGTAATTCATAAGGATTTATATACGGTTTTTGGAGGAGAGATTGATTTCTTTGCTTTAGGTAGAGGTGTCTATACCTTTTCCAATGAACTGATGACTACTTTTAAATTATTCAATAATAAAGAAGCTGGAAGTGGTCAGAATGAATATTATGATTTTGACAAATTACTTTTGTTTGGTGATGCTTATGTGCCATGGAAAGAGTACGACCATCCTCAATTCGGTAAAATAGAAATCGGTGGGGCGAAGAAAAATTACACGAGAAATCATCCAGGATTTCTATTGCAAGAAGATGCGCACCGTAATACTGCATTTACTATTTTTCATGCATACCATACTCCGAAATTAGAATTCACTGATGTGAAGGTAAAGTCATTAGGTAGTAATTTGTATGAAGTAAAAGCCTCTGTGTGGAATACCCGAATTATTCCGACGCATTCGGATCATGATGTTCGCAATAAAATTAATAGACCGAATTACATTACATTAAAAGGTGTCGATGTTATTACAGGTATGCGAGTTTTGAATGATGACTTTAATGTCACGGAAGAACAAAAGTATAAACCCGAACAAATTGAAGTGCCTTCTATTGAAGGAATGACGGAGGTCAAAGTCAAATGGATTGTAAAAGGAAATCCAAACAAAGCAAAGATTATCGTAGATAGTGAAAAGGGAGGCGTGATAGAGACGGAAGTAAAAATATAAAGAGATAGGGCTGTAAATTTTACAGCCCTATCTTCTTATTCTCCGTACCAACCTGGTAAGAAGTTGAGGAAGGATATAATCTTTTCTTTGTATATTGATTTGTCTACTTTATAATAATAGGCACCTTTCTTCGAATTTTCTTTGTCCTTTTCATTCAGTTTGATCAATAATTTGGAGGCAAGAAGTTTTCTAGTGAAATTTCTTTTGTCCAATTGATTTTGATAAATCGCTTCGTATAATAAAGTGATTTGTGGAATCGTAAACTTATCTGATAGAAGTTCGAAGAGAATAGGGTAAAGCGCGGCTTTTTTCTTAAGCTTGTTATGCGCTTCCACCACCATTTCATTATGATCGAAAATCAATGGAGGACATTTTTCCAATTTAAACCATTTGGCTTTATAATCTGTACTAAGGATTTCGGTATTGATTAATGCAAAATAGCATAAGCTGACTACACGTTCCTGCGGTTCGCGGTTGGGATTGCCAAAAACAGCAAATTGTTCCATATATATATGGTCTAATCCAGTCAGGGATTTCAGAACTCGTTGTGCAGCGTCGCCAGGAGACTCATTTTCTTCTACGAAACCGCCCATCAAACTCCATTTTCCTTTTTCAGGCTCAAAATCACGTTGAATAAGAAGAATTTCAAGCTCTTCTTTGTTGAATCCGAATATGATACAATCGACGGCCAGAAGGATTTTTTTATTCTTTTTGTAGAAGTCTAAAGTCATGAGTTTAAATTAATAATTATATAAAAATTAAAAAAAAATTTTAAACTTCAAAAATAAGTGTTAATTTGACACTAATTATTGAGACATCTGTCTTATTGATGACAATTATAAACTGAAAAACAATCATAAAATGAATAATCCTTATGTAATTGGGGTAGACTTTGGGAGCGATTCTGTGCGTGCAATTTTAGTGGATGCAACAAATGGTCAAGAGCTAGCATCACGTGTGAGCTATTATCCGAGATGGAAAAAGGGATTATACTGTAATCCGGGAACCAATCAATTCAGACAACATCCATTAGACTATTTAGAAACTATTGAAGAAGTCATTAAAGGCTGTCTTTCTGACGTAGAAGCCCAAACAGCCAATCTAGTGGTAGGAATTTCTGTGGATACCACTGGTTCTACACCAGTAGCGGTCAACCGAGAAGGAAAACCACTTGCAATGACTCCTGAATTTGCGGAGAATCCAAACGCTATGTTTGTGCTTTGGAAGGACCATACTTCAATCAAAGAAGCTAGTGAAATCAATCAACATGCAACAAAATATAAAACAGACTATTTAAAATATGTCGGTGGCGTATATTCTTCGGAATGGTTTTGGGCAAAGATGCTGCACATCCTACGCGTAGATGAAAAAGTGCAACGTGCAGCCTACACTTGGGTAGAGCATTGTGACTGGATTCCTTTTGAGTTAACTGGTGGAAAAGATGTTACACAATTAAAAAGAGGCGTGTGTGCGGCAGGACATAAAGGATTATGGGCTGAGGAATTTAATGGCTATCCACCTAATGAATTCTTTACAGCATTGGATCCTTTGCTAAAAGACCAGGTACAACGTCTAGGTACCCAAACATATACTTCAGATCAGGTGGTGGGCAATCTTTCGTCCGAATGGGCGGAGAAATTAGGGCTTTCGACGAATGTTGTAGTAGGTGTAGGTGCATTCGATTGTCATATGGGAGCTGTAGGGGGAGAAATCGAGCCTTATTATTTAAGTAAAATTGTGGGCACATCCACTTGTGATATACTGGTAACACCCGAAAAATTAGACTTTACGTTAAAGGGTATTTGCGGACAGGTAAATGGTTCGGTAATACCAAATATGGTAGGATTAGAAGCTGGGCAATCCGCATTTGGGGATGCATATGCCTGGTTCAAAAATATCCTCATGTGGCCCTTACAACATATCTATGAGCTAGAAGAGTCGATGCTTCAAGGGATTGAATCGACTCTTCTTTTAAAATTAAGTGAAAAGGCAAATGAAATCGTGCCAGATGTAAAACATCCTTTAGCTGTAGATTGGTTGAATGGTCGACGTACTCCATTTGCTAATCAAAACTTAAAGGCTTCCATATTAGACTTAAACCTTGCATCAGATACTATCTCATTATTCCGAGCTATCGTGGAGTCCACTTGTTTTGGTGCGCGTAAAATAGCCGAATGCTTTGTGGAGCAAGGTGTTCCAGTAAAAGGGATTATTGCCATGGGAGGTATTCCTAAAAAATCTCCTTTCATCATGCAAATGATGGCCGATATTCTCAATATGCCCATTAAGGTGCACAAATCGGATCAAACTTGTGCTTTAGGTGCAGCTATGTTTGCTGCAGTGGCGGCTAATGTCTATTCCAATGTGGGTGAGGCAATGGCAAAAATGGGACATGGATTTGAACAAACTTATTATCCAAACAGCGAAGTGGTGGGCATTTATCAAAAGAGATATGAACGATATATTGCTGCGGGTGATGTCTTAGAAAATAATTTATACGATGTACAATAACATAAAAGAAGAAGCATACGAAGCAAATATGAATTTGACTAAACTTGGTTTGGTCAAATTTACATTTGGTAATGTAAGTGTATTTGATCGAGATAAAGGGGTGTTTGCGATCAAGCCGAGTGGAGTTCCATACGAAATTCTGAAAGTAGATGATATGGTTATCGTGGATTTGGATGCGCAAGTCGTAGAAGGTACTCTTCGTCCTTCGTCCGATACCAAAACACATGCTGTATTATATAAGGAGTGGCCAGAGTTGGGAGCTGTAGTACATACACACTCAGTTTACGGAACAGCTTGGGCACAAGCTAATAGAAGTATTCCTATTTATGGCACGACGCATGCAGATCATTTGACCAAAGATATTCCATGTGCCCCACCTATGGCAGATGATATGATTGCTGGAAATTATGAATATCAAACAGGCTACCAGATTATTAATCATTTCAAAGAAGTGGGTTTGAACCATGAGGAAGTACAGATGATTTTGGTTGGAAATCATGCCCCATTTACATGGGGCAAAGATGGTAAACAAGCGGTGTACAATGCTGCGGTGTTAGAATATGTTGCTGAATTGGCATTCTTGTCAGAAGGTATTAATCCTAAAATCGAACGCTTAAAAGCTTCACTAATCAAGAAACATTACGAACGTAAGCACGGAAGCAATGCTTACTATGGACAATAAAATTATTTAAATAAAAACCTAAATAAAACATGATATCATTAGAAACTTTAGAGGTTTGGTTTATTACGGGGAGCCAAGATCTATATGGGGAGGAAACTTTACGTCAAGCTGCAGATCATTCCAAAGAAATAGCTACATATTTTGATCAGCACGCAGGCATACCTGTACGTGTGGTGTTTAAACCTATTGTAAGAAACACGGAAGAAATTTATAAAACTATATTAGAAGCAAATAATACAGAAAAATGTATTGGCTTAATTACATGGATGCACACTTTCTCACCAGCGAAAATGTGGATTCGTGGTTTACAAATTCTAAATAAGCCTTTATTACATCTCCATACCCAATATAATCGTGATATTCCATGGGATTCTATCGATATGGATTTCATGAATTTAAATCAAAGTGCACATGGAGATCGTGAATTTGGTTTTATAGTGTCAAGAATGCGTTTGCCTCGAAAAGTGGTAACAGGCCATTGGCAAGATCCAGAAGTCATAGATCGTATTAACGTATGGGCGCGTGCTGCAGCCGCTTGGGCAGATTGGCAAGGCGCTAAGTTTGTTCGCTTTGGTGATAATATGCGCTACGTTGCAGTGACAGAAGGTGATAAAGTAGAAGCAGAATTAAAATTTGGATTTTCGGTAAATACACATGGAATTGGGGATTTAGTAAAAGAAATCGATACAATTTCTGATGATGCGGTTCAAGCTTTAATGAAGGAGTATGAGCAAGAATATATCATGTCGGAAGATGTACTCGAAGGCGGTAAATTTCGTTCAAATGTTTATGATGCCGCGAAGATTGAATTGGGATTACGTTCATTCTTAGAAAAGGGAAATTATAAAGGATTTACAGATACTTTTGAAGATTTATACGGTTTGCCACAATTACCTGGATTAGCTGTACAGCGTTTAATGGCAGAAGGTTATGCTTTTGCGGGTGAAGGTGACTGGAAAACTCCAGCTATGGTTCGTGCTTGTAAAGTAATGGCAACAGGGTATGAAGGGGCGAATGCTTTTATGGAAGATTATACCTATCATTTTGATCCTGCTAATGCTATGGTTTTAGGCTCACATATGTTGGAAGTTGATGCTTCATTGGCCGCGAGTAAACCTAAATTAGAAGTTCATCCTTTAGGTATTGGTGGTAAAGCAGATCCTGCGCGATTAGTTTTTGATGCCAAAGGTGGTCCTGCATTCAATGCTTCATTAGTGGATATGGGTGATCGTTTCCGTTTAGTGGTGAATACAGTACAAGGTGTGGATGTCACTAATGAATTACCAAAATTGCCTGTGGCACGTGTTTTATGGAAGCCTGAGCCTGATATGAAGACTGGATGTACAGCATGGATTTACGCCGGAGGAGCACACCATACAGTTTATAGCCAAAATCTTACATCAGAATATATGGAAGATTTTGCAAGAATAGCTAAATTGGAGCTGATTATCATTGATAAGTCAACCAAATTAGATCAATTCGAGAAAGAATTGAGAAATAGTGAACTGTATTATAAACTACAAAACTAATCTGCATTTATTAAACCTATGGAAAAGTTTGCAACTATTGACTACGTCATTTTTCTAATTTATTTTGTCGTGGTCGCTGGCTATGGATATTGGGTATATAGCAAGCAAAAGAAAGAATCGGCAAGTAGTAAAGATTACTTCTTGGCCGAAGGCTCATTAACATGGTGGGCAATTGGAGCCAGTCTTATTGCTTCCAATATCTCAGCAGAGCAATTTATCGGTATGAGTGGTAACGGTTTTACGGTGGGTATCGCCGTGGCTGCTTACGAATGGATTGCTGCTATTGCTTTGATTATCGTAGCGGTATGGTTTATTCCTGTTTATCTCAAAAACAAGATTTTTACCATGCCCCAATTCTTAAAACAACGTTATAATGAAACGACCAGTCTTATCATGGCTATCTTTTGGTTGTTCTTATATGTGTTTGTGAATTTAACTTCTATCCTATATTTAGGAGCGCTAGCCATCAGTAATTTGGGTGGTGGCGAGTACTTTCACGTGATTATAGTAGCATTAGCTGTATTTTCTATTGTCATTACTTTGGGTGGTATGAAAGTTATCGGTTTTACCGATGTTATTCAAGTGGTTGTACTGATTATAGGTGGTTTTGCAACAACTTATATCGCTTTGACATTAGTCTCTGAACATTTTGGATTAGGAAAAGATGTGTTAGCAGGTTTCAAACAATTAATGGTAGATTCTCCAAAACATTTTAACCTTATTGTAGATAAACCGACAGCCGAAAGTTCGCAAGAGGATGTAAATAAATATTTGATGCTTCCAGGAATTGGAATGTACTTAGCAGGTATTTGGATTGTAAACTTAAATTATTGGGGTTGTAATCAATATATCACGCAACGTGCTTTAGGTGCGGATTTGAAAACTGCGCGTACAGGTATCTTGTTTGCGGGTTTCTTAAAATTATTAATGCCTATTATCGTTATGTTGCCAGGTATTGCTGCTTATGTGCTTTACAAAAATGGTGCTTTACAAAATGAAATGGCTCCAGGAGGAAACTTTAACCCAGATAATGCTTATTCCGCGATTTTAGGATTCTTACCTAACGGAATGAAAGGTCTATCACTTGCCGCGTTGACTGCTGCTATCGTAGCTTCTTTAGCTGGTAAAGCTAATAGTATTGCGACCATTTTCACCATGGATATTTACAATAAATATATCGATAAAGGTGCATCTGAACGCAAACTGATCAATGTGGGTAAAATCACTATTATCATTTCCATTTTAGTATCGGTATTCTTCACATGGGATGATTTATTAGGTATTGGTGGTGCAGGTGGTTTCACATTCATTCAAAAATATACGGGCTTTATTTCTCCAGGTGTATTTGCAATGTTCTTATTGGGTATGTTCTGGAAAAGAACTACAGGTTCAGCTGCTATTGTAGGTTTGATCACTGGTTTCGTTCTTTCGATTGTATTCAACAATTACGCTCCAGCATGGTTTGGACCAGAAACATTCTTATATACAGCTTATATCAATTCAGCTGGCGAATATGAGATTCCTTTCCAAATTTGTATGGGTCTAGCTTTCATGTTTACAATGATTATCATGGTATTGGTGAGCTTATTTGGTCCTAAAGAAAATCCTAAAGGATTAGAATTAGATTCTAAAATGTTCAAAGTAGAACCATCGGTAATGGTAATGATCGTCTTGACTATCTTAATTGTTGGGGCATTGTATGTTAAATTTTGGTAATTCATTATAAACTTAAAGATTATGAAAGCAAAGTATTATAGTCTCCTTTTTGCAGGGCTTCTTATGGCAAGTGCTTGTCAAAACACGAAGAACAATCAAACATCTTCGGAAATAGAAGCTACGGATACCAGCGTATTCTATGCGAGTTTGGACAATAAGGATGTCTTATTGTATAAAATCGGAAACGAAAAGTTGCAAGTAAGCATTACAAATTTTGGTGCGCGTATAGTTTCTCTTGTGGTAAAGGATAAAGACAGCAAAGATGTCGATGTACTTTTGGGGTATGATACAGCAGATGAATTTATCAAGAATACCAATAATTTTTATGGAGCTGTAGTAGGTCGTTTCGGTAATCGAATCGGTAAGGCTACATTCACTTTGAATGGTACAGCTTATCAATTAGAAAAGAATGATGGTGAAAATTCGCTACATGGTGGTACCAATGGTGTTTACAATAAAGTATGGGAAGTAAAATCCTTGTCCAAAGATGCTCTTACCTTGGAATACGTTTCTCCGGATGGCGAAGCAGGCTATCCTGGCAAGGTGACCATGCAGGTGACTTACAAAGTAAATAACGAAGGTGGTTTAGAAATCGAATATTCTGGCGAAACCGATAAAGAAACTATTTTGAACTTAACAAGTCATGGTTATTTCAACTTAAATGGTGAAGGTGATACGACTATTTTGGATCATGAACTATGGATCGATGCAGATAAATTGACAGAAGTAGATAGCAATTTGATCCCAACAGGAAGAAGCATTGCTATAAAAGGAACTCCTTTTGATTTTACATCGCCAAAACTTATTGGTGCAGATATCGATAAACAAACTCCACAGCTTAAATACGGCTTGGGTTATGACCACAATTTTGAATTGAATAAAAAAGATGGATTTTCTGAAGTAGCGAGTTTATATGCTCCAAAAACTGGTATTGAGATGAAAATCTTAACAACAGAACCTGGACTTCAATTCTATAGCGGAAATTTCATGAAAGATTCGGATCCGAAAGGAAAAGGAGGTAAAACTTATCCTTACCGTGCTGCATTATGTTTAGAAACACAACATTTCCCTGATGCGCCGAATCATGAAAGCTTCCCTTCAACGACTTTGCGTCCTGGAGAAAAATATAGTTCTAAGACAGAATATAGATTTTCTGTAAGATAACATAACATTAAATAATAGTTTGAAAATGAAATATTCTATTAGCTTCGTTCTTTTATTTGTGCTTTTTTATGTTCCTTCGACTGTGTTTGGAAAGAATACACCTATACAGATCGTCAGTCCAGATAAAAAGATTGAACTTTCCATTTCAACTGATCAAAAAGGAACTATAAAGTATCAAATTCTGCGTCAAGGTAACTTAGTTTTGGAAAGCTCCCAATTGGGTTTAAAAACAAAAACACAAGACTTTGCCACAAATTTGGTGTATAAAAGTGCGTCGGCTAATAGAATAATTTCTAAATCTTATACGGCTCTTCACGGCAAAAAAACACACTATTCTTATACCGCCAATGAGCGTGTGTTGACATGGCATAATGCGAACAAGAAAACATTGAATATCCGTTTTCAAGTGTCAGATGAAGGCGTTGTATTCCAATACGAATTGCCAAAATATAGCGAACAAATAGATTTTATAATCGAAGAAAAAACAAGTTATAACTTTAATCAATCCGCAAAAGCTTGGTTGCAGCCTATGGCTATTGCTAAAACGGGTTGGGAGCAGACGAATCCTTCTTACGAAGAACATTACCAAAAGGAAATTCCTGTTGGAACGCCGGAAAGTACAAAAACAGGTTGGGTTTATCCCGCATTGTTCGAAACCAATAATACTTGGGTATTGATTACTGAAGCTGGTTTGCAGCGCAATCATTGTGCGACGCGATTGCATTATGAATCACCAAATGGTGAATATCATATTGCTATGCCCGATGTTCGAGAAGTAATCAAAGACCAAAATCTTTATACAAAAATTGAAAATAATTTTGTGTCACCTTGGCGAGTAATTGCAGTAGGGGAACTTAAAAATATAGTGGAATCTGAATTGGCAAATGCCGTAGTTCCACAACCTAAAACTTCTTTTGCTTCTTTTGTAAAGCCAGGAAAGGCTTCTTGGAGCTGGATTAATAGCAAAGATGATTTTATCGTCTATGAAGAGCAGAAAAAATACATCGATTTTGCAGCAGATATGCGCTGGCAATATTGCTTAATTGATGTGAACTGGGACACCAAAATCGGTTTTAACAAAATTGCGGAGCTAAGCCAATATGCTCGTAGCAAAAACGTTGGTCTCATCTTGTGGTACAACTCTGCCGGAGATTGGAATACGGTAGGGTATACGCCGAAAAATAAATTATTGACCAAAGAATCTCGTCGAGCAGAATTTAAAAAATTACAGGATTTAGGTATCAAAGGAGTTAAGATTGATTTCTTTGGTGGTGATGGTCAGTCCGTTATTGCGTATTATCTAGATATCTTAGAAGACGCTGCTGATTACGAATTATTGGTGAATTTTCACGGCGCTACGTTACCAAGAAGTTGGGCTACTACGTATCCACATTTAGTGACTACAGAAGCTGTTCGCGGATTTGAGATGGTTACCTTCATGCAAGAAGATGCTGATCGACAAGCTGAGATTTGTAGCATTTTGCCTTATACGCGTAATGTGTATGACCCTATGGATTTTACCCCAATGAATCTATCTAAACTGCGTAGCAGTGTAAAACGAAAAACAACAGCCTCGTTTGAATTGGCTACAAGTATACTTTTTGTGTCGGGGATTCAACATTATGCCGAATCACCAGAAGGTATGGATGAAGTTCCAGCAGAAATAAAAGATTTGCTGAGAAATTTGCCTGATCAATGGGAGGATAGTAAGTTCATTAGTGGATATCCTGGAAAGGATATCGTGATAGCGCGTAAAGGAAATGGTGCATGGTATATTGCTGGTATCAATGGGGAACAAAAATCGAAAGAGTGGAAATTAGATTTAACATCATTCAAAGGGGATATTAAATTAAAAGTAGTGGATGGTGAATCACCTAATTTATTCCAAATAGATAAAAATACATCAACTAAACATGTTACTATACCTGTAAAACCCAATGGAGGTTTTGTGATGGTAATACAATAGCCTAATTAAAAAACATCTATTATGAAAAAGAAATTTTATGGCAAAGCACTTCGAACAAGTGCCATGCTCGGTATTCTATTTATTTCGCAGTCTCTATCGGCGCAAGTGTCGACCAATGCGATTAAGTTCAATACTTCCGATAAGAAAATCACTATTAACAAACATATTTACGGTCATTTTGCCGAACACTTAGGACGTTGTATCTACGGCGGTTTTTATGTGGGAGAGGATAATACCACTATTCCGCATACTGCTGGGGTGCGTAATGATATTGTAGAAGCATTGAAAAAACTAAAAATTCCTAATCTCCGTTGGCCAGGTGGATGTTTTGCAGACACATATCATTGGAAAGATGGTATTGGTCCAAAAGAGTCAAGACCTACTATAGTAAACACTTGGTGGGGTGGGGTGACAGAAAATAATAGCTTTGGAACACATGATTTCTTGAATATGTGTGAGCTTTTGGAGACAGAACCTTATCTAGCAGGAAATGTAGGCAGTGGTGAAGTGCAAGAGCTAGCAGATTGGGTACAATATGTGAATCATGCGGGAACTAGCCCGATGGCGGACTTACGTAAAAAGAATGGAAGAGAAAATCCTTGGAAAGTTAAATTCTGGGGTGTAGGAAATGAAGCGTGGGGTTGTGGTGGTAATATGACACCTGAATATTATGCGGACGTATACCGCAAGTATGCAACTTTTATGTCGGATTGGACTAACACCGGTGGTTTGTACCGTATTGCCTCAGGAGCCAATGGCGGTGATTATAACTGGACTGAGGTTTTAATGAAGAAAATTCCACATAGCTTAGTGGATGGTCTTGCGCTGCATCATTATTCCAATGTAGAATGGAATAAAAAAGGTCCTGCTACTGGATTTACCCATGAACAATATTTCAAGACAATGAAATCGGCTTGGCATATGGAAGAATTGGTGAATAAGCATTCTGCCATTATGGATAAGTATGATCCTAGAAAACGTATTGCGTTAGTTGTAGATGAATGGGGCGGTTGGTACGAAGTTGAAAAAGGTACTAATCCAGGATTTTTGTATCAACAAAATACGATGCGTGATGCCATGATTGCAGGTGTGACATTAAATGTTTTCAATAATCACGCTGAGCGTGTGCGTATGGCAAACTTAGCACAGACTGTAAACGTGTTGCAGGCAGTAATCTTGACAGAAGGTGAAAAAATGATTTTAACGCCAACATACCACGTAATGGAAATGTACAAGGTGCACCAAGATGCGACATTGATACCTCTATCGGTAGAAAGTAAAGATTTTGCCTTTGGCAATGAAAAAATTCCAGCTATTCATGCATCAGCCTCTGTAAATAAAGAAGGCGTAACACATATTTCTCTCGTGAATATTGATGCTACTGTAAAGCATGAAATTGTGATTGATCTGGATAAAAATTATAAAGATTTGAGCGGAAGAATATTAACTTCTAAAACGCTAACGGATCACAATACATTCCAGGCTCCTGACAAAATTAAGCCAACAGCTTTTACTGGTGCTAAACTTAAAAACAATCAATTGAAAGTAGAATTGCCTCCTTTCTCTGTCGTAGTTCTTAGCTTAAAATAGGAACATTAACCAAAAAATGAACAAGATGAAACTTAAACAATATATTGCAATAGCAGCTTTGGCGATGCAGAGCCTACAATTTGGTTTTGCACAGCAAAAATCTTTGGTGGTAGATGTCAATAATTCTATAGCTAAAGTAAACCCAAATATGTGGGGTGTATTTTTCGAAGATATTAATATGGGTGCCGATGGTGGTATCTATGCGGAACTTATCAAAAATAGATCTTTCGAATTCTTCAGACCGATGATGGGTTGGAAAAATTTAGGACCTGTGAAAGAAGGTAACTATCTTATTTTGAACCGCCAGTCGAATAGCGAATCCAATCCCAGATATTTACAGGTCAACAAAAAAGAAAAAAATTCGATCGGACTACGTAACGAAGGTTTTCGTGGAATGGGGGTGAAGCAAGGAAATACATATGAATTTTCATTGTGGTATCGCCAACCTAGTGCAGGTATTAGTATTCGGGTAGAATTGGTTGATAGTGAAGGTAAGGTAATTGGTAGTACCGAACTGAAACCTGCACAAGCCAATAATCAATGGCAATATCAAGAAGTGAGTTTTACTTCAAGCAAAACCGATCAAAAAGCAAATTTGCAAATCTGGTTTGAGGGGCAGGGAAGTATTGATTTGGACATGATTTCATTATTCCCTACAGATACTTGGAAAGGTCGCAAAAAAGGTTTACGTGCGGATATGGTACAAACATTAGCAGATCTTAAACCTGGTTTTATACGTTTTCCAGGAGGCTGTATTGTGGAAGGTTTCGATCTTTCTCAACGTTTCCAATGGAAGAAAACGGTAGGTCCAATTGAGAATAGACAACTTATTGTAAATCGCTGGAATACAGAGTTTGCACACCGTTTAACTCCAGATTACTTCCAAACATTTGGTTTAGGATTTTATGAATACTTCTTATTGGCCGAAGATTTAGGAGCAGAAGCGCTTCCTATTTTGAACTGTGGTATGGCTTGTCAATTCAATACGGGCGAAGTGGTGCCATTGGACCAATTGGATGAGTATGTACAGGATGCATTAGATCTTATCGAATTCGCAAATGGCTCGGTTACTACACCTTGGGGTAAATTGCGTGCCGATATGGGACATCCTGCGCCTTTTAATTTAAAAATGTTAGGTGTCGGAAATGAGAACTGGGGTCCTCAATATATAGAGCGTCTAAAAGTATTTCAGGAAGCATTGAAAAAATATCACCCTGAAATTGAAATTGTAGCAAGTTCGGGAACGGATCCAGAAGGTGAACGTTTCCAATACCTCGATAAGGAATTGCGTGCCATGAAGATTGATATTATTGATGAGCACTTTTACAGAGATCCAGATTGGTTTTTATCGAATGCGAAGCGTTATGATAATTACGATCGAAATGGTGCTAAAATCTTTGCGGGGGAATATGCTTCGCATAGTAAAAACAATAAAAAACCAGAGTATCGCAACAACTGGGAAGCTGCTTTATCCGAAGCTGCTTTCTTGACAGGTGTAGAGCGTAATGCAGATGTGGTACAGTTGGCTTCTTATGCACCTTTATTTGCACATATCGATGGATGGCAATGGACTCCAGATTTGATTTGGGTAGATAATTTAAATGTGTATGTGACTCCAAGTTATCATGTGCAAAAAATGTACAGTACGAACAAAGGTACTGATGTGGTTTCCTTACTACGTGATGGTAAGACCTTGACAGGGGAAGATAACTTGTATGGTTCGGCTGTAGTAGATAAAAAATCAAATGAGCTGATTTTAAAAATCATCAATGTGGGTGAAAAGAATGAGCAGCTTACTATCGATTTAAAAGGCATTAAGAAATCAGCTGGACAAGCAGAAGTAACGCTATTACATCATGATGATCCGTTAGCGTTCAATGAAGTCGGAAAATCACCTTCTGTAACACCTGTGAATTCAACGGTAAATTATAAAGGCAAGAAGCTAGCATATACTGTGGGAGCTAAATCTGTAAACCTTCTAAAAATAAAATTATAGCCATGAAAAGATTTGTATGTAGAAATAAAATCATTGCTGTTGCGACTGCTTTAGTCTTATCCACAACAGTACAGGCACAGCAAACTAGCCCATCCATTTCTTTGTTTAAGTTATCGGACGTAAGGTTGAAAGATGACTTATTTCTGCATGCGCAGAATCTTAATAAACGCTATGTGCTGGAATTAGATGCTGATCGTTTATTGGCTCCTTATTTAAGAGAAGCAGGCCTTACTCCTAAAAAACCGAGTTATACAAATTGGGAAAATTCTGGTTTGGATGGTCATATTGGCGGCCATTATGTTTCTGCTTTGGCTTTGTTGTATGCGGCTACAGGAGATCAAGCGGCCTATGAGAAACTGGATTATGTCTTGAAAGAACTCAAAAGATGTCAGGACAATCTAGGTACAGGATATATTGGAGGAGTGCCGAGAAGTCAAGAATTTTGGTCAGATGTAAAACAAGGAAAAATAAGAGCTGGAGGTTTTGATCTTAATGGACGTTGGGTTCCGCTTTATAACATTCACAAAATATATGCTGGCCTTCGCGACGCCTATACATTGGCAGGTCGCGAAGACGCAAAGGATATGCTGATCAAGCTTACCAATTGGGGAGTTGATCTGGTAAGTGGTTTGTCTGATGAGCATATACAAGATATGTTGCGCAGTGAGCATGGTGGATTGAATGAAGTATTTGCTGATGCTGCAGTCATTGCTAATGATCCACGATATATGCAGTTAGCAGAAAAATTTACGCATTTACAGATTTTAAATCCTCTAGTAGCTCACAAGGATGAATTGACCGGAAAGCATGCCAATACACAGATTCCAAAAATAATAGGTGCCAAACGTATTGCGGACTTGGAGGGTAAGAAGGATTGGGATGATGGTGCTCGTTTTTTCTGGGAGACCGTTGTCAATAAGCGTTCGGTAGCTATCGGCGGAAATAGTGCAAGTGAGCATTTCCATCCGTCGACAGATTTTTCGAATATGATGTCAAATATTGAAGGTCCCGAAACGTGCAATACCTACAATATGATGAAGCTAAGCACGCAATTTTTCCAGTCGGACGGTGATAGCAAGTTTGTAGATTATTATGAACGCGCCATGTATAATCATATTCTTTCCTCTCAACATCCAGAGCATGGTGGACTGGTATACTTTACTTCGATGCGTCCTTCACATTATCGCGTGTATTCGCAGCCTCATACCAGTTTTTGGTGTTGTGTGGGTTCAGGAATTGAGAACCATAGTAAATACGGTGAACTTATTTACGCACATCGCGATAAAGAATTATTTGTGAATCTTTTTGTGGCTTCTGAATTAAATTGGCAGGAGAAAGGTTTACAAGTGATTCAAAGTACTGTTTTCCCTAAAGAAGGCAAATCAACATTAGCAATCAAAACAAAGAAATCGCAGGATTTTGCTTTGAAAATCAGATACCCTAGTTGGGTGAAAAATGAAAGCTTAACCGTAAAGGTTAATGGCAAAAGCTTTAAATCTTCTAAAGACGATTTAGGCTATTTTACGGTAAATCGTAAGTGGAAAAATAATGATAAAGTAGAAATTGAATTTCCAGTAGAAGTAAATGTAGAGCAGTTACCAGATCATTCTCCATATTATGCATTTCGATATGGTCCAGTGGTATTGGCAGCAAAAACAGATACAAGCAGAATGTTAGGCTTGTTGGCAGATGATAGCCGCGGAGGGCATATTGCTAAAGGAGATCAAGTTTCCATGACCGAAATACCGCATTTGGTTTCGCAGGCTTCTACTTTAGAAGAGCATGTTGAAATGGTTTCACCTCGTGATCTACGCTTCCAGTTGAATAGTCTTCAAGTGAAAAATCAACCAACCCAAATGGAATTAATTCCTTTTTATCAACTGCATGACAGCCGATATATTATTTATTGGCCCAAAGTAGAGTCAAGCAGTGAGTTGGAACAAAAATTAGTGAAGTACGAGCGTGATGATTACCAAAGACGTATAAATGCATTGACAGTGGATCATATTCAATGTGGACAACAGCAGTCAGAATCCGATCATGGTATACAGTATGATCAGTCGACTATTGGTTCGGATAATGGGGTGCAATGGCGTAATGCAACAGGTTGGTTTTCTTATCAATTGACCAATAGAAATAAACGAGCGAAGTATCTATGGATTTCGGACTTGGAAGGTAATAATAAAGATTATAATGTACTTGTGGATGGTCAGATTTTAAAAGTTGATGAGCAAAAAGAAAATGGTCGCTATTATGTGCTGCCGCAAATTGAAGATAAAATAAAAGTTACATTACAAGCTAAGGGAAATATTTCAGTGCCGAAAATTAAAGAAGTTAGATTATTAGCTCAAAAGTTCGATTAAGTAATCGAAATACATACTACCAATCATGAAACTAAATAAATTTTTAATACCACTATTATTGATTTTAGGTTCTTATATGTACGCGCATGCGCAGAATAAAGAGCCACATTATGCAGGCTATTTATTTGCATATTTTGAAGGTAAATCGGATCCGATGAAGCGAGAACATCTGCGATTTGCAACAAGTTCAGACGGCATAAAATGGAAAGCCATAAACAATAATTTTGCAGTTATTTCGTCTGATACTATCGCTAGTACGGGTGGTATTCGCGATCCGCATTTGTTACGAGGAGCAGAAAAAGGTTTTTATCTTGTGGCAACAGATATGAAAACGTTTAAAGATGGGTGGGATACGAATCCAGGTATTGTTATGATGTATTCGGACAATCTGGTGGATTGGAAACATCAAGTTATCAACTTAGAAAAATCTTATCCTAAGAAATTTGCCAATGTGAAATGGGTGTGGGCTCCACAGACATTTTATGATGCAAAGAAAGGGAAATACTTAGTGTATTTTACTGTTCGCTATCATCACAATGAAAAGCTAGATTTTTATGCTGCCTATGCTAATAAGGATTTTACAGGATTTGAATCAGAGCCAAAATTGCTTTTTAGCCCTAAATTTGGAGGCATTGATGGTGATATTATTTATGACAAAGGAATTTATCATTTCTTTTATAAAGGAAATACAAAAGATGCGAATGGTAAAGAATTTGAAAATGGAATTAAAGTCGCCACTAGCAAATCCTTATGGGGACCATGGCAAGAAAACGATGGTTATTTAGATAGCTATGCCAAAACCAATACGAAAGTAGAAGGCTCTAGTATTTTTAAACTTAATAATTCGGACGAGTACATTTTGATGTACGATGTATATTCAGATGGGCGCTATGAATTCCAACGAAGTACAGATTTAGCGACTTTTACCGAAAAGCCCGAATCTTTTACAAAGAATTTTGATCCTCGACATGGAAGTATTATTTCCATCACCAAGGAGGAAGCTAGAAATTTAGACCGCAAGTGGGGAGGTGTTTTACCAGAATTAGTACAGCCAACGGAAAAAGGTGATCGTTATGTATTTAAATCCAAAGGCAACCCTATCATTCAGCATCATTATACAGCAGATCCAGCAGCCTTAGTCCAAGGTGATACCTTATGGATGTATGTGGGGCATGATTTTGCGGGAGGTCAGCGCGGATACGTGATGAAAGATTGGTTGGTTTACTCTACTACCGATATGAAAACTTGGACAGAATATCCTGTTCCATTAAAAATTGAAGATTTCTCATGGGCAAAAAGTGGTGATGCTTTTGCTGGACATGTTGCCGAGCGCAATGGTAAATATTATTGGTACATCAGTACGAACTGGACGGGTATAGGTGTCGCTGTAGCGGATCGTCCTGAAGGACCTTTTAAAGATGCTTTGGGAAAACCTTTATTAACCAACAAAGACTGTTTTGCCTCCACGCATTCTTGGGCATGTATTGATCCTGCTATATTCATTGATGATGATGGTACACCCTGGATATTTTGGGGTAATCGCGAATGTTATTTTGCCAAACTAAAAGACAATATGATTGAAATCGATGGGGAAATAAAACAAGTGAATTTCGATGGATTTTCATTTACCGAGGCTCCATGGATTCATAAATATAAAGGAAAGTATTATTTAACTTATGCTACTGAATTTCCAGAAAAAATAGCTTACGCTATGGCTGATAATATTCAGGGGCCTTATGAATATAAAGGTATTTTGAATGAAATTGCTGGAAATAGTAACACCAATCATCAATCCGTTGTAGAATACAAAGGTAAATGGTATTTCTTATATCACAATGGTGGAATTCAGACAGATGGCGGAAGCTATAGTCGCTCCGTATGTGTTGATTTGTTGGAATATAATGATGATGGCACAATAAAACGAATCAATATGACTACCGAAGGAATACAATAAGAAACTTTTTATAAAAAAGCTTGAACTAATATTATGAAGTTAATCAAATTTAAACCGAACCAAATGATTGTGGGACTCATTTTGGTTATTCAATTTATGGGTATTGGGACCAATGCCCAGGAGTACAAATCAGGTCCGTCCGAAAAGGATTATGTGGGATACCTTTTTACCTATTTCAAAGGTAATGCAGTAGAAAATGAAGTCGTTTGTTATGCTGTGAGTACGGACGGTTACAACTTTAAGGCTTTGAATAAGAATGAACCTGTCTTAAATTCGTCCGAAATAAGTCTGACAGGAGGTGTACGTGATCCGCATGTATTACGTGGTCACGATGATAAAACATTCTACATGGTGTTGACGGATATGACGTCATCTAAAGGTTGGGATTCCAATCGTGCTATGGTTTTATTGAAATCAAAAGACCTGCTGACCTGGACACATTCCAACATTCATATTCAAAAAAGATTCAAAGGCCATGAAGATTTGAAACGTGTTTGGGCACCTCAAACTATTTATGATGAAGCTGTAGGAAAATATATGGTTTATTGGTCGATGAAACACGGAGATGGACCTGATATTATTTATTATTCTTATGCCAATGCTGATTTTACAGATTTGGAAACAGAACCTAAACCGTTATTTATTCCAAAGAATGGAAAGTCTTGTATAGATGGAGACATCATCAATAAGAATGGATTGTATTACATGTTTTACAAAACAGAAGGTCATGGTAATGGATTGCGCTTAGCGATTACAGATTCTTTGACATCAGGAAAATGGATAGAACAACCGGGATACAAACAACAAACACGTGATGCGGTAGAAGGATCAAGTATCTTCAAATTAAATCATTCGGACAAATACATTTTGATGTATGATGTATATCATAAGGGACGTTATGATTTTTGTGAAAGTACAGATTTAGATAGATTTCATCTGATTGACCAAAAGATTTCTATGGATTTCCATCCTAGACATGGTTCTATTATTCCGCTTTCTAGATCCGAATTAATCGCCTTGACCAATAAATGGGGTAAACCTGAAGGTATTGAAATTCCTAAAGCGCAGAATCCAGTTTTAGAAGGTTACTATGCAGACCCAGATATCATCTATTCACATAAACACAAAAAGTACTTCTTATATCCAACCAGTGATGGTTTTGACGGTTGGGGAGGTTATTATTTCAAAACTTTCTCTTCTGAAAATCTAAAAGACTGGAAAGACGAAGGCGTAATTTTGGATTTGAAAAAAGATGTGCCTTGGGGTAACCGTAACGCTTGGGCACCGACGATTACAGAGAAAAAAATAGGCAAAAACTATAAATATTTCTATTACTTCACCGCAGCGCAGAAGATCGGTGTTGCAGTAGCTGACGAACCTACAGGACCATTCAAAGATTCCGGAAAACCTTTGATAGATTTCAAACCTGAAGGTATCAACCGTGGTCAGGAAATTGATCCGGCTGTATTCAATGATCCCAAATCGGGAAAGAGCTATTTGTATTGGGGTAATGGCTATTTAGCTGTCGCAGAATTAGAAAAGGACATGCTTCGTATTAAGAAAAATACGATGAAAGTCATTACACCTAATGGCACTTTCCGCGAAGGAGCTTTTGTAATTTACAGAAACGGTAGATACTATTTCTTCTGGTCAGAAGATGATACAAGAAGCCAAAACTACAGCGTGCGATATGGCTATTCGGATTCCCCTACTGGTAAAATTATTGTTCCTGAAAACAATAAAATTTTGCAAAAAGATCCATCAAGTGGTATCTTTGGTACAGGTCATAATTCGGTGATCCAAGTTCCTGGAAAAGACGAATGGTATATTGTTTACCACCGTTTTAGCATTCCAAATGGAATCCATATGGGAGATGCAGCGGGATTTCACCGAGAAGTTTGTATTGATCCATTGACTTTTGACAGTGAAGGAAATATTTTACCAGTAAAACCTAGCCTATAATGAAACCTTTTTTTAATGCACTAATTACCTTTTTATTTTTTTGCTGCTTCGCAAACATTTTACACGCTAAACCTGGTTTTGGAACAACAACAAATATTAACCAGGGATGGTATTTTAAACTAAATGATATCCAAAATGGACAGAATCAACAACAGTTTGATCGTTCGTTTCAACGATTAGATCTGCCACATGACTGGACTGTAAAACAAACATTGAATCCTTCCTTAGCTTCTGCAACTGGTTATTTGCCTGGCGGAATAGGTTGGTATTACAAAGTTGTAAACATTCCGAAAGAAGACACTGGAAAAAAAGTTTTTGTATACTTCGAAGGTGTTTACAATCGTAGCGATGTGTATATCAATGGACAGCCTTTAGGACATAGACCAAATGGTTATATATCGTTTATGTACGATATGACTCCTCACTTAAAATATGGTGAAGAAAATGTCATTGCTGTTCGCGTAGATCATAGCCAAGATGCAGATTCGCGCTGGTATACTGGATCAGGAATCTATCGTGATGTGTGGTTAGTGAAATCAGAACCATTGCATATTGATTTGTGGGGGCTTTATTGTTATCCTGAATTGAATAAAGATGCAGGCACATTGCAAATAGAATTGAACTTGGTAAATGAACTTAGCCAAGCAAAAAATGTGAAAGTACAGTACGAATTATTAGACCCACAAGGAAAAGTTGTGGCAAAAAATAATGCTTCGTATGCCATAAAAGCAAATGATAAAGCCGCTTTCAAAACGCAATTGAAAGTTACTAAACCTCAACTATGGTCTTTAGAATCTCCTGTTTTATATCAATTGAAAACTAAAATCTTTGACAAAGACAGGTTGGTAGACAGCACAACCGTGAAAACAGGATTCCGCAAATTTACTTTTGATCCCAATAAGGGTTTTGCCTTGAATCATAAATGGATGAAAATGAAAGGTATATGTTTTCATCATGATGCAGGGGTGTTAGGTGCTGAAGTTTATCGCGAAGTATGGAAAAGAAGATTATTAAATCTGAAAGAAATCGGTGTAAACGCAGTAAGAACCAGTCATAATCCACAATCTCCTATTATCTATGAATTGTGTGATGAACTGGGATTATTGGTAATGAATGAGGCTTTTGATGAATGGGAATTTCCGAAAAGGAAATGGCTTGAAGGTTGGAATGTGGGGACTCCAGGTTTTCAGGGAACGTATGATTTCTTCGAAAAATGGGGAGAAGAAGATTTAGCTAGTATGGTCAAAAGAGATCGTAACCATTTATCAATTTTTGCTTGGAGTATAGGTAACGAAGTAGATTATCCAAATGATCCTTATTCGCATCCTATCTTAAATGGAGACAAAAATCAAGGATTTACACAAGCAATTTACGGAGGTTACAAAAAAGATGCTCCGGATGCGATGCGATTAGGTGTTATTGCTAAAAAGTTAGCAGCAGTTGTGAAAAAATATGACTTGAGCAGACCCGTAACGGCTGGTTTGGCTGGTGTTGCGATGTCTAATGAAACAGAATATCCTGGAGCATTAGATATTGCAGGGTATAATTATACTGAAGGTAAATACCATGAAGATCATAAAAAATATCCCAACCGTGTGATTTATGGAAGTGAAAATAGACATGAGTTGGAAGCTTGGAAAGCTGTTGCGGATAACGAGTTTATTTTTGGACAATTTTTGTGGACAGGTATTGATTATTTAGGAGAATCAGGACGTTGGCCTTCTAGAGGTTTTTATTCGGGATTGTTGGATCTTGGAGGATACATCAAACCAAGAGGTTATTTTAGACAATCTTTGTGGTCAGACAAACCGATGGTTTATATTGGAACTTATCCTTTGGAAGGTGCAAATTGGGATAATAACACTTCTGTGTTGCAAATCAACGAACGTAGAAAAAATGAAGAGCCTTCTATCGATGCTTGGCCTATCTGGAACTACAAAAATGGTCAATTGATCCGTGTTGTGTGTTATACCAATGCTGCTCAGGCATATCTTGAATTGAATGGAAAGGTCGTGGGCGACAAGAAATCAGACAAAGGTAAGTTTGGCGTGTTATTTTGGGATATCCCTTATCAAGACGGTCAATTAATCGCAGTTGGATTGGATGCCAATGGAAAAGAAATATCCAGACAAGAACTGAAAACAAGCAAAAGACCAGAGTCTATCTTTGTCAAGCAAGGAGATGAAATTACTATATCGAAAGATGGAGAAGTAGGTCAGCTTGAAATTCAATTAGTAGATGAAAATGGTGTTCCTGTGCTTTTGGCAGAAGATGAAATTACATTTGAATCTACACGCAACATTCGCTTATTGGGCATGGAAGGCGGAAATAACTCGGATATGACAAGTTATACCGATAATCGTCACCGTGTTTTCAGAGGGCGTATGATTATTTACTTCAAAGCAAATAATTCCAATGAAAACGAAGGAAGGATTATTCTTTCATCGCCTTGGTTAGAACAAAAAGAGATAAAAGTGAAGTTTAATTAGCATATTCATATTAAGCATATTTATCACAAACGGGAAATGGTTATAATTAATTTTATAGCCATTTTTTGTTTTAGGATTGTCTTAATCCGGTTAAAATTCAATTGCAATTAGCTAATATCAACATACCTAAGGTTGTAGATATTAGCTAATTTTAGATTGATAATTACAGTTCTATTCAATTGACTAATCATGAGGCCTATAAAAGTATTTTCAAAGATTTTACCTGTATTAATTATTATGTGTTTTTCCCATATGGTAAAGGCACAAAGTGGTGACCAAATATTAGATGGTATCGGTGAAACAGGAATGGTTTCGCGTTATATTTTCAATGGGGATCTTAAAGATTGGTCCCGCAACAATTTGCACGCTACTTATCAAGGCGGTCAGCCGAAATTCGTTACTGACAGTAAATTCACTAAAGTCTTATCTTTTGAAAATAAGAATTCAGAATCCTTGTCCTTGCCAAGTGATGTCTTGTTAAATATAGAATCCTTGAGTATTTCTGCTTGGATATTTTCTAAATCAGATTCTAAAGCACAAACTATTTTTGATTTTGGAAAAAATAAGAAGTCTTTATTTTCTGCTTATCAAGAAAAGGGAAAACTGTATGTTAGTTTTGCAGGTATAAACTTAGAAGGGGCTTCTCTTCCTTTAAATAAATGGTCCCATTTAGTGGTGGTATTGGATGCTCCCGCAAAAACAATAAGTTTGTATGCCGACAATAAATTATTAGCCGAAAAAACAGGCTCTACTATTGATTTCGCTAAATTATTTGGCTCTGTATCTCTGGAAGGTTCTACCTTATGGATTGGAAATTCCGCGTTGAAGAAAGAGACTCCACTTCATGGTTTATTGCATGATTTTAGGATTTATCGTGTGCCACTAAGTAAAAGACAAATAGCAGGAATATATAATAATGTGGTAAAAGGCGTACGTCAAGATCAAAGCCGCATGGGAAAAGTGGAAGACAATCTTCCAGAATTTCCTATTACACAAACTCAATTGTATAATAGCTATTTAATGAAGGTTTCGGATGTACAGGTCGAAACACAAGTGGGTGAATTACCAAGATTGCCAAGCTTTATCCAAGGCGAATACAAAGACAATATGGTTGGACCTAAGGTACGTGTCATTTGGCCTGCGCCAATTGATAATGCCGAAGTTCTAAAAGCTGGTCAATATACCATTAATGGAAAAATTCCAGGATCATCTCTGATTCCAAAAGCTATTGTAACTGTTAAATCAAATGCCAATAGTAAAGTTCCTGCAGTACAATTAACAGCCTTTCCATTGGAACAGGTTTCCTTGAACACAGATGCGAATAACCAACAAACGAAGTTTATTGAAAATAGAGATAAATTCTTAGGAACATTAGCCAACACGGATCCTAACTCCTTCTTGTATATGTTCCGAAATGCTTTTGGACAATCACAACCAGCAGATGCTAAACCGTTGGGAGTGTGGGACAGTCAGGATACCAAACTTCGTGGTCATGCAACCGGACATTACCTAACCGCATTGGCACAAGCTTATGCTAGTACCAAACCAGATAAGACGTTACATAAGAATTTCGCACAGAAAATGTCCTATATGGTGGATGTTTTATATGATTTGGCGCAACTTTCAGGTAAGCCAAATAACAATGGTGAATCAGTAGCCGATCCATTGAAAGTTCCGGTAGGACCATATAGAGAAGGTTATGATTCGGATTTGAGTGTTGAGGGTATTCGTACGGATTATTGGAATTGGGGAAAGGGATTTATAAGTGCTTATCCACCTGACCAATTTATTATGTTGGAGAAGGGGGCTAAATACGGCGGACAAAAAAATCAGGTGTGGGCTCCTTATTATACTTTGCACAAGATATTAGCTGGACTTTTGGATGTATATGAGGTAAGCGGAAACAAGAAAGCTTTGGATATTGCGATTGGTATGACAGATTGGGTGCATGTGCGGTTGAATGCATTGCCAAAAGAAACATTAATCAGTATGTGGAATACCTATATCGCTGGCGAATTTGGCGGTATGAATGAAACTTTAGCACATCTAGCAGCCATTACAAAAGACAGTAAATACCTTAAAACGGCACAGCTCTTTGATAATATAGATTTATTCTTTGGGAATGCGGATCATGCACATGGACTTGCGAAGAATGTGGATTCTTTCCGTGGATTGCATTCTAATCAGCATATTCCGCAGATTGTAGGAAGTATCGAAATGTACCGCGTATCGAATCTAGAAGAATATTACAAAGTCGCTGACAATTTCTGGTACAAAGCCGTAAATGATTATATGTACAGTATTGGTGGTGTGGCTGGAGCGCGCAATCCAGCAAATGCCGAATGTTTCACCAAGGAACCTTCTACTTTGTATGAGAATGGATTCTCGGCAGGTGGTCAAAATGAAACTTGCGCGACTTATAATATGTTGAAGCTGACTTCCAACTTATTTATGTTTGATCAAAAGGCAGAGTACATGGATTATTACGAACGCGCTTTGTATAATCATATTTTAGCTTCGGTTGATGAAAATACGCCAGCAAATACGTACCATGTACCGCTTCGTCCTGGATCTATCAAACAATTTGGCAATCCAAATATGACAGGGTTTACATGTTGTAACGGAACAGCCATTGAAAGCAATACCAAATTGCAAAATGCTATTTATCACAGAAGTACAGACAATAAGTCTCTCTATGTGAATCTATATATTCCTTCCACATTGGATTGGAAAGAACGCAATGTTATTATCGAGCAGATTACTAATTTTCCAAAAGAAGATCAAACACGTTTAGTGGTAAAAGGTGAAGGTAATTTTACTATAAACGTGCGTGTTCCACAATGGGCAAAAAAGGGTTTTGTGGTAAAGATAAATGGTAAACAAGAATTGGTTAAAGCTGAAGCGGGCTCTTATTTAGCCTTGCAAAAGAATTGGAAAAATGGCGATATGATTGAACTACAAATGCCGTTTGATTTCCATTTAGATCCTGTAATGGATCAGCAAAATATAGCTAGTCTTTTCTATGGTCCGATTTTATTAGCCGCACAAGAACCGGAAGCCAGAGTAGATTGGAGAAAAGTGACGCTAAATGCTAAAGATTTGGGTAAGACTATACAAGGGGATCCGAAAACTTTAGAATTCCAAATTGATGGAGTGCAATTTAAACCGTTCTATGATACATACGGAAGACATTCGGTGTATCTAGATGTCACATTGAAATAGATCAAAGGAAGTCGTAATCCGTATCT
>NZ_JAAKGQ010000129.1:0-475 GCF_011043515.1 Sphingobacterium sp. SGL-16
CGAACTATTTATCACAAAAAACACATCATATTCGCCTTCAGGTAGTTATAGTTGCAAATCAAGATTTGTAAGATCATCGTTAACTCCTTGAAATCCCTGTCCATTCTCCTTATTATATAAATAATAATATAACTTATTAATCGTGAATTCATCTGTAGATGTTGGAGAAATGCCTACTAAATGAAGATTATCAATGCGTAGTGTTCCCGATTTACTACTGTAAGCACTACCCCCATCTCGAATGCCCTCTTTAGGGTTGATTCGTATCCACAATTCTGTTCCCTGTATTTCTAGGTCTTCTAAAAGGTAGGTAAATGAATTTTTGCCATTTCCGGCTAGGTTGCCAAATTGATTTTGCATAGCAAGAATATGGTACGTATCCCCTTCGTCAAAGCTATAATACAAATCAAAGTCCTTTGGCCCCATAGCAGAACCAGTCATATCAAAACCGAGTCTACTGAGTGAAAGCACATCT
>NZ_JAAKGQ010000130.1:0-467 GCF_011043515.1 Sphingobacterium sp. SGL-16
TAAAAATGGCGGTGGATTTATATAGCAGGGATTGCTATATTTAATTCGCTAAAATTAACCAACCGCCATGGTAAATATAAACGTATTTTCTCAGATATTAGGACTAGTAGATCGCAATATTTTCAACAAATTGGTTCAACAATATCATTCCGATAAACACCATAAAGGAATTAATTAATAGTTGGACACACTTTGTAAGTATGCTTTTCTGCCATCTTTCCTTAGCTGATTCCGTTCGTGATATTTCTAATGGGCTTCGTAGTACTACAGGAAACATGAGTCATATGGGTATCTCTAGAACGCCAAGCAAGTCCAACCTCTCTTACATCAACCAACATCGTAATCATGGCCTATTTCGAGATTTGTATTATAAACTTTTGGATGATTTGTGGCGTAAAGATTCTCCAAGACGCACCGAGCTTAACAGACTCAAGCGTAAAGTATATTTCATGGATGCTACTATTATT
>NZ_JAAKGQ010000131.1:0-387 GCF_011043515.1 Sphingobacterium sp. SGL-16
TATTAGGAGTGTACTTGTCCGAGAATGAAGGAGCTAAATTTTGGGTTTCGGTACTAAGTGATTTAAAACAACGAGGGGTAGAAGATATTCTTGTTGCTTGTGTGGATGGCTTAAAAGGCTTTCCGGAAGCTATAGAAGCAGTTTATCCGAAAACCCAGGTTCAATTATGTATAGTTCATCAAATACGCTCAAGTCTAAAATATGTTCCTGAGAAAGACAAAAAAGCTGTAGTAGCAGATATGCAGCCTATCTATAAAGCTAATACTCAGGAATATGGTTATCAAAAGCTTTTAGAGTTTGAGGAAAAATGGGGTAACAAGTATCCATTAGCAGTAAGTGGTTGGGTTGATAATTGGACAAATCTATCCACTTACTTTGAGTACAATG
>NZ_JAAKGQ010000132.1:0-379 GCF_011043515.1 Sphingobacterium sp. SGL-16
TTGGATCTAGAAAGTGAATGAGTAGCATCGACAATAATGGATTTAGATTTAATAATACCCTTATCTATAGCTATACTTACAGTTTTGTTTATTAACAGATTTAATAAATCTGTATCCTTTAACCGCAATTTGCGAAACTTGGTGAGTGAGCTTGAATTAATCACATCCTCCTCAGGGGCCATTTCAAGAAAATATTTAAAGGACATATCATATCTAGAACGCTCAACAACATCCACATCAGAAATGGTATAAATTGTCTTTAACAGAAGATACTTAAACATCTTGATGGGATTCTCCGCTGTACGGCCATTAGTATGGCAATACTTCTCCAACAACTCATCATAGATAAAACTGAAATCGATAAGATCGTTGATTCTCC
>NZ_JAAKGQ010000133.1:0-358 GCF_011043515.1 Sphingobacterium sp. SGL-16
TCATTATTGATGATGTTATGCTTTTCCCTTTAGAAAAAAATGTTGCAGTTGGCTTCTTTAATTTTATTAATCAAATATATGAATCAACATCTATTATCGTAACCACTAATAAGAAACCAACTGAATGGGCTAAAATGCTCGAAGAGGAGGTGATTGCAACGGCACTCTTAGATAGAATTTTGTTTCGGTGCGAAGTCATAAATCTAACAGGAGAAAGCTATAGATTGCAGAATAGAAAATCATTCTTGGACAAATAAATTTTATAGCATACTTTTGAAATGGATTGTGTATTTATTATTGCCAAATATGTTGCACTCCAAATTACCAATTTTGCTGCATTCTTATTTTCCATTTACAC
>NZ_JAAKGQ010000134.1:0-357 GCF_011043515.1 Sphingobacterium sp. SGL-16
CTTCGGGTTCCGCCCTATTCTTTTGTGACCAGGTTGATAAACCTTATCAATTTTCTGCATTCTGTCCTTCATTAGGTAATTTTCATGTATTGCCCACTAACTTAAGATTCATTCCTTCCTTGCTTTGCCGTAAGCAAGTACTACGAAATCGGCTGACTTCTCACAGCTAGCTTTACTCCTTGCTTCTGAAAAAAAACTTCCACAAGTCTGTGAGATCTCCCCGGGTAAGAACGATAACTTTCATCTCATGTGTCTGCTACAATTACCTTGATGCTTCTGTACAGTATAGGACTTAAGTTTGTGTTGCAACCTCATCCAGCGTCGTAGGCCCTATATGTAGTTTCTGTCCGTCAGACA
>NZ_JAAKGQ010000135.1:0-356 GCF_011043515.1 Sphingobacterium sp. SGL-16
GGTCTGACGGACAGAAACTACATATAAGGCCTACGACGCTGGATGAGGTTGCAACACAAACTTAAGTCCTATACTGTACAGAAGCATCAAGGTAAATGTAGCAGACACATGAGATGAAAGTTATCGTTCTTACCCGGGGAGATCTCACAGACTTGTGGAAGTTTTTTTCAGAAGCAAGGAGTAAAGCTAGCTGTGAGAAGTCAGCCGATTTCGTAGTACTTGCTTACGGCAAAGCAAGGAAGGAATGAACCTTAAGTTAGTGGGCAATACATGAAAATTACCTAATGAAGGACAGAATGCAGAAAATTGATAAGGTTTATCAACCTGGTCACAAAAGAATAGGGCGGAACCCGAAT
>NZ_JAAKGQ010000136.1:0-282 GCF_011043515.1 Sphingobacterium sp. SGL-16
ATTGAAAGATTCTGCGGAAGCATTGGTGCTTCTGTTGTCGAAGTAGTGTAGGATGTATTGATGATGCGCTGCAATAGATCGTGCTACGCTCTCAAAGGAAGTAATGCCCGCATTCTCAACCTGATTATGCCACAGGCCTAGTTTGGTAAATGCTACCTTTTTGTCCTTGCATTTATTGAAGATGTCCCCTAAGGCAATTCCAAGATCATAAGCCTGTTTTAGCTTGGGAAACCGCATGAACAACAATTCAGCACGATGTTTCTGGCTTTCGGACCATCGGCT
>NZ_JAAKGQ010000137.1:0-275 GCF_011043515.1 Sphingobacterium sp. SGL-16
ATGGCAAACCTAGAATACCACCGTACATGCGGTTCCGCATACGGCGGTTCCTTACTTACGATACTATTCTACGATAACAATCCATTAAGAAAGGATAGTTGGCACGCTTTAGATTATCGTTGTTCAGTGCCCGATGGAGTATAAAGCTGTCGGCGATGCGCCAATAACCCTTTCGTGTATTTGCCCATTCCCAAGCTTTATGCTTATCAATTCCACATTTACATAGATTATTAAAACGTGTCTTTATCTTCTTCCAACTCTTCCAGATGCACATT
>NZ_JAAKGQ010000138.1:0-275 GCF_011043515.1 Sphingobacterium sp. SGL-16
GGAAACTTAGCATTACCTCTAAAAAAATTCACGTAAGCAGTATCTAAACATCTTAAAACAAATTGTAATGATTGACTATTCACTTCTTTCAGCCAAGCAGTTTCCTCTTTCTTTTTTAGTTCAGTTAAGGTAGCTGCCTGTTTATAGTAATTATCAGACTTTTTATTTGCTTGATATTGCTCTTTCCTTTCATTTAAAAAGTAGTTGTAAACGTAACGGATACATCCAAAATGCTTATCCAACAACACTTTTTGCTCTTGTGTTGGCTGCAATTC
>NZ_JAAKGQ010000014.1:0-76078 GCF_011043515.1 Sphingobacterium sp. SGL-16
AAATTTACACCCAATTTTTCAGAATACCTAAAAACTCATAAAAATCTTAAATGATATTTTTACACTGATTTACAGTTGTTTATGCTTTTTATTAAGTGCGTAATAATCTTTAAAAAACCATAAAAAAAGAGCCTCCGACTCCACAAAGAAAACAAGAAAGCTCAATCCAATGATTGAGCTTTCTTGTTTCTAGTGAAGAACAATTCCAGATGTGATTTGGTGAATCTCAAATTGGATTCCCTATCTTTAATATTATGAAATGGCACAAAATACCTTCCTCAGCAATAAGAACTAAAACTCCTGTCCAATTGCTGCAATTGGGTGGACAGAAATTTTGCCTTATTTATCATCAAGGAGAATGGCATGCGACTTCTTATAAGTGCCCACATGCCGGCGCGAATTTAGCTGATGGTTGGTGCGAAGAGGGTAAAATAATTTGCCCATTTCATAGACATAGTTTTAATTTAATTGATGACAAAGGGACAAAAGGACAAAACAATGCGATTCGTATCAATAGGCTAGAATCGAGGAAAGATGACTTATATGTAGAATTGCCTGAAAGTATGATAAATAAACTACTAAATCTGTTTAAATAAAATTTAACCATCTACATCAACCTCGCTTTAGGCGCTGAAAATCCTCGATGAAAAGTTCTCTTTTGACTTCCTCATCATTTTCTTCTATTGGATTTTCTTTATTATACACTTTTAGTATCATATTATGAACCTTATAAAGCATATATTTACGCTCTTCACGAATAATTTTAAATTCTGAAAAATCAAAATTATTTTCAATTAGAAACTGAATCATATTCTCCTTAGCTTTCATTGGTAGTTAATGTAAAAGTCGATAATTATCTTCTTTTATCAATACGGGAAACCGTAAAATACCAAATCCTTTCGAAAAATATCCCCTGTAATACGTCACAAATGTATTACAGGGGGAGAATATTTAGTAAGTAGCAGCTTCCAACCTTACCCTTGGTAAATCCCAATTTTCGTTCTCTTGCAAGTCTAGGAAAAGCTTAATATGTGCAAACCAATGCTTATAAATTTCCTGATGCAATTTAAACATCGTAACCTGACCATCTAGTTTTAGTAGGGAACGATTAATTTTTACGGCATCAATTACTCGCACGTTTGCAGGTAAAACTGAAAAATGTAAGTATTTATTAATATTACCACGTAGTGAAGAAGTTTCGAAATACATAGGTCTTCGCAAAAGCAAATTCTTTTGATTGAAGGAATAAAATTCTAAAAGCCGTATGAGTATAGGATCCGCCATAGAACCTATTATCAAGACATTATCGGAAAGATATTTTAATGTTTCGAGTACAACATCCTTATTCAAATACTTGATGAGATAATAATCACCACTATAGCACTTCACTTCCATATCCAATGGGATAAATGTAAAATTCGCTAAAACTGAATTCCCATGAACATCAGAAAGCTGATCTAAAGTACTATGGTAGAAATACCCTACTTGCAAGTTTGGATAAAAAGCTTTAAGTTCCATAAGAATTTCGAAGCCTTCTAATCCTACAGCTATTACATCAAACGTGGATAAAATTTGTTGGTAGGAATTTGATTTCAACCACTCCTTGAGCAGTTGCGCATCCGTAAAATTGAACAGGTTTTCCATAAAAAATTTATACACTTAAGGGTTTAAGCGAGGAAAACTGGTCAAAAAAAATTCGGCCTTATTTATAGTAATAAAACCGAACTTTTTATTATAATATGGTAAACGTTACTTGTATTTACATAAATAAGAAGTAGGTGTCTCAACACGAACTTTAAAAGATGAGTTAGCAGCGACTTCAAATTTTTGTCCTGCACTGTAGACTTTCCATTCCGTATTACCCGGAAGCAATACTTTCATCTCTCCTTCTATGATAACCATAGTTTCAGGAGTAGAAGTCCCAAACTGAAATTCCCCAATATCGATAACACCAACGGTGGACTTTCCACCATTTTCATAAGCCAATGATTTTACGGCTCCCTCAAAATATTCGTTTAAATTGATCATAACACTAAAATACTGATATGTATTTAATTTCCAACACTCTTAAATGATTAATCGATAGACTGTTCGTAAATTGCTAAAGCTTCTTTATCGTCAAACGTATTTATTTCTTGAAGAAGTTTCTTTTTCATTTTAGCAACTATCTTACGATATGCTTTATCGTTGTAAACATTTTTAAGCTCTTTGGGATCTTTTTCCAAATCAAAAAGTTCCCATGCGTTATGACGTTTATAAAAGCGAATTAGTTTATAGCGCTTATCTTTCACGCCAAAATGAGGGCTTACAGCATGTTCCCCATTTTCAAAATAATGATAATAAATATTCTCCCTATGTGTTTTAGAAGGGTGTGATAAAATGGATTTAAAGGATTTGCCCTGAAAGTCATCACGTAATTCTACTCCTGCAAGATCCAATAAAGTTGGTGCGATATCCACATTGATTGCTTGCGAGTTGATATGCGTATTCGGCTTGATTAATTTTGGATAACGCATCACCATAGGTGTACGGAAAGATTCTTCATACATAAATCGTTTGTCATACCAACCATGCTCTCCCATATAGAATCCTTGATCGGACAAATAAATAACAATCGTATTATCTTTCAAACCCGATTTATCAATATAATCCAACACCTCACCAATATTTCTATCCATAGATTCCGCTGTATTCAGATAATCTGTCATGTATCTTTGGTACTTCCACTTCGTTAGATCAGCACCTTTTAGCTTGGATTTTTCTAACTCCTCATATATTGGAAGGTAATAATCCATATAAGCTTTCTTTTGCTCTGCATTCATGCGTGTGAAATTTCCATCTACAAACATCGCTTCTTTATTGGGAAACATTTTCAGGTCGTAACCCATATCCATATGCTTCGCAATAGTCATTTCCTGACTAGCTGCAGCCGTTCTTGTTGCATAATCATCAAATAAGGTTTCGGGAGTTTCAAAATTCACTTTATCATATTTGCCAAAATCTTGCGGATCTGGCATCCAGGTTCTATGTGTTGCTTTATGACCGATAACGATACAAAAAGGGCCATTTTTCACTTGATCCATCCAATTCAACGCTTTTGATGTCACCAAGTCGGAAACATAGCCTTCTTCCCTTTTTCTACCTTCTTTAGAAATAAAATCAGGATTAAAATAATGACCTTGCCCCACCAAAATATCATAGTAGTCAAATCCTTGCAATTGATGTCCTAAGTGAATCTTACCTATCCATGCTGTATTATACCCTGATTTTTGCAAGTCTTTTACAAAAAGATTTTGATTGAAATCAAAATTGGATGTTTCATTATCCTTAAAACCATTCTTGTGACTATACTTTCCTGTCAACAAAGTGGCACGTGCAGGTCCGCAAATAGAATTGTTGACATACATATTTTCAAAAACCGCACCTTCATTTGCGATACGGTCAATATTTGGTGTTTTACCATATTTAGAACCATATGCGCCAATAGATTGATAAGCATGGTCGTCAGAAATAATAATAACAATGTTTGGTTTTTGTTGTCCTTTGACAGTTGTAATAGATAAAAGTAACAATGCTACAGCACTCCAAAATCGGCTAATCTTCATCTTTAAGTTTCTTTCGTAAGTAGATTTTAATTTTGCGTAATGTTAATAAAAATTATAAAGATTAATAGATTATATTTTAAGAAAAATTAAAATATTTCTAAATCTGATTTCGCTTATATTGTTCTAAGATTCAATATAAATTTTTTTAAGTTCGATTATCTCGGAGGATTTCTTTACGTAATTTAGTTTCTGATTTTTAAAAACCATATAAGAAGCTTTCTTCTCGCTGGCGATAATAAAATTATAAAATTCCTTAAAATATGCTTTTCGAAGATTTTTATCTGCAGTCTTATTTTCCTTAATAAAATTAAGTACATTATAGTTAATCCCTATTCTAACATTTCTTTTCTCATCCGCTTCAAATTCTACTAAGGGTTCATCTATATCATTGACAAAAATGGAATAAGCCAATCGATTATTTTCTTTGTCTACAATAAATCCATGAAAAGAAAATCTACCAATTACCAAACCGTCTACATGAATTAATTTTTTCATCAATAAAGATATATTTATAATTAGTCAGCTATTTTACTATAACAAGCCTTTCAGTATAGATTATAATTTAATACTAAATTATATAAAATAATTATATCAAATAATTTTTGAATAAAATTATTTGATATAATTATTATGATTAATATCTGGTTGTTAAAATTAATATTTTATATATTTATTTCAGAAGCGTCCCAAATAAGGGGAAAATTGGCGGTGGTTTAATATAGCAGGGATTGCTATATATAATTAGCTAAAATAAATACCACCATGGTAAATATAATCGTATTTTCTCAAACATTATATCTAATAGACCGGGACATTTTAATAAATTGGTTCAACAATATCAATCCGTTGGATGATTGTTTTGGACAGCAACCAGAGCTTCTTTGTCACACGAAATAAGAGCAATATGAAATATACTGTGTGTAGTGTGCACATATAAAAGTGAAGCAATCAAGGACAGCGAAGTGTTTCAAGATCAGATCGTAGAGTTTGATACACCTGGAAAGCAACCTTAATATAAGGAAAGATGAGAGATTGAAACTTTCTTCAAACATCTAAAAAAGCGTTTAAAAGAAACCAGTTTTGTATAAACCTCAGAAAATGCAGTATATATCCAGATTTAGACTGCATTAATAGGTATAATACTATTTAAATACATTCAAAAGAAGGCCACATATGAATGGAACTTATCGAATCTGGTGAACTTTATTTGCTTGATTATATTGTGAAAATTGATCTTTGGAAATGGGCTAATGATCCATTCTTTTCAAGTAAACCTCCTAATAAAAAGGACCATATAAACTCTTCTAAAATCTAAGGTAGGCTATAATTGAATTTCTCACCTAAACTTTCATAATGAATAGAAGAAAGTAGGTTTTATACGTCATAAGTTTTATTTATGACAGTTATGATTTCATATTTATGTCCTTTGTTCCTTCATTATAAAATGTTATAAATATAGGCTTATATATGGAAACTCCACAAACTTATATTTAGTATTGAAAAATGGAAAGTCTATTAATAAATAGTCTTTTTTTTATAATATTAAGTTTCCCTATAGAGAATTTTTTCAAGTCGATGTCTCTTTAATTTAGCTTTTACTATTTATACATCTTAATTGGTCCCATAAAACGTTAGCTGTCTCATGTTTGAATATAAGACCAGAAAATTTCCAAAAAGACCATTTACTTAACAATAGATTTTCACAGCCAAACCTTAATTTCAGATAATTAAGGCAAGGGGCAGAGCCAGCCAAAGTGCTTATACAGCTAATATTTTTTGTTGGTTCACATCTTATAAAAATTCTAGCTGGTAAATAAATAATAAAGGACCAATAATTACTTATCGGTCCCATTCATTAATTAAACCTTATTCTTATAAAGAATAATGTTTCAACTAATTAAAGTTATGAAAAAAAGCAAAACTTTTGCATTACCACTCATAGCCATGGTAATTGCAGCTTTCAGCATCTCTTTGATGTCTTTTAGATCTTCAAATGTCCAATCTTATGATTGGTATAATGTTTCTTTTAATCCATCTACTTCTCAGCATGATGTGGGCTCTTCTACCACAGCGCCAGCACCAACAGATGATTGTAATATTGGTCTAACTGGGGATATGTGTAAAATTGCAGTTCCTCAAGGGGTAACGCCTCCTTTACAAGTAGAAGATGATCCTGATGAATTAATAAAACAACAAGCTTTCCAAAGAGAACAATAAGCTTTTTACAAACTACGGTTAGGGCCTTTAGCCCTAACCATTATCTTTGCACCTGTTTATATCCATTTAATATTACCTCATCTTCGGGTAAAGGATAGATAAATTTAGAACTATTTGGAAGAAGTGTATAAACTGTCCCTTCAATATTTCTTGTTATTGTTCTTTCAAACTGAGGCTCTAAATTTAGCCTTCTTAAATCCTGCCATCTAACCCCTCTAAACACCAATTCTTTCCTTCGCTCCTGTAGGATAAAATCTAATAATGTCCCCTTGTCAAGAGAACTTATATCTCTAGCTGATCCATTAGCATAACGTTTGCTTAAAAACACATTCATAACATCTTTAGCTTTTATTAAATCATCCGTTCTTACACTGCTTTCAGCTAGTGTTAAGTATACCTCCGGTAGAGTAATAAATCCATGGAGGTCTACATTTCCATTATATGAACCTCTAAAAGTCGTATCCCCGCCATTTGTACTGGTAAAAAATCTTTCTTTGCGAAGGTCATGCTCCTGATAACTTCTAAGCAGAACAGAGTCTACTATGAGCCTGCTTTGAGCAATGACATTATTATAAAACATTACATCATACAGTAAAACTTCAGGATTTGTGGCACCAAAAAAGTCAAAACTGTACTCCTTTGCTGGTTTTACAGCTACTTTATTGTAATCCAGTAATTCGGACTGCATCGAAAGCACCTTCTGGGCATACTCCTTGGCCCCGGAATAATCCTGCATCTGCAGATACACCCTGCTTAGCAGAGCTCTAAGGGCTATCTTTGAAGGACGAGATTTAAAGTATGTGCCATATACCGATGGTTTATCATCTTTCAAAAGCTCTTCTGCTTCCAAAAGATTCTCTACAATCTTATTATATGTCTGCTGCAAGGTGGACTGCTGCACTTTCTGGTCAATATCCGATTCTAAACGTAAGGGTAGACCAATAATGCCCTCTAAATTTTGCTTATCATAGGCTGCACAGAAAAACTGAGCTAACTGATAAAAACTATAGCTTCGCCAGAAAAGAGCCTGACCACGCACATCGTTATATCCTTTAATATCATATATATCATCCTTATTACGAGCCAATCCCTCCAATACAATATTACAATAGAGCACCTTCTCATACATCCTATTCCATATATCGCTCTGACTACCCTGAAAAATATCTTTCTGCCAGTTATAGGCATTTTTTACCCAAGGGGAACTAAGGGCATTCCACGTCTCGTCTTTCAGATAAAAATCTCCTGCACCAATCTCTCCCAGTAGATATGCTGAATTTAGATTCATCACTGCCGAGTAATCCATCAACGACTGAAAGTCCTCCAGGCTCTGGGGTACCACATTCTTCATATCACGCTTAAGGGATAAAAACTCTGGCGTACAGCTAAAAAGGAACATCAGGCCTACTATAAATATTAATAAACTTTTCATGGCTAAAAATTTAATTGTAAGGTAAACGAATAGGTCCGCTGTGGCGGATATAACGAATAAGCATAGGATGGGTCAACATTTATATCAGTCTTCTTCCACAATATCCCTAGATCGCGGGCATTCACCATCACGCTTAGAGATTCCATCCCCAAACGATGATTCAACTTTGTACCCCGCAGCCTATATCCCATATTTATATCGTGAAGACGGATATGCGAGGCTGACTGGAAATGTATCTGTGAACTCTGATATACCAAGTCCCGGTTAGCAATGATCGAGGAAGGCAGTGATGGTACCGACGTACTCAGCTCATCACCAGCCTGGTGCCAGCGCTCCTGAAACTCCTGATGACCTTTGGCATTATTCAAAAGATCCTGATAGTTCAGTGAACTTTTCTTAAATACATGCCCTGCGCTTAGCAGCATATTAAAGCTGAGCTGAAAGGCCTTATAGGTTAAGGTATGGCGCATCGATCCGCTATAAGGAGCTACCGAAACACCTACACGTAACAGATCATCTAGAGTTAAACCGCTCAGATAGCCTGTGTAATCTTTATTCAGCACCCCATCCTTACCAACAAGAGGAGAGCCATCTTCGGAGGAAAGACCCTGCCAGGGTAAAGCATAAAGCTGATCCAATGATTCCCCCACTACAGCATTTGTATTTACTCCAAGATAATTGGTTATAATAGGCTTACTCTCCAGCATATAATCTGTCACTTTATTACCCGTGTAGTTAAAAATCCAATCTGTCTGCCAGCCAACTTGGCCTGAGGTGTTGACCGTACGCAGCTCCAGGTCTATCCCTTTAGTATGTATTGATGCATAGTTAAGCCTATTGGTCATATTATACACCACTCCATTCTTATAAATCCCCGTTGATCCAGCAACAATGTTATTGCCTATTAGATCATTTGCTTTCTTGCTATACCATTCTACACTTCCAGATATTCGGCTTCCAAGCAGGCTAAAGTCCACGGCACCGTTCAGATTGGAAACCTTCTCCCAGCGTAGCGAAGGGTTACCTATGTTTTGTAGCTTACCGCTTGGCTGCTGGGTATAGGTATCTACCATATAGCTTACTATAGGATAAACACTCTCGCGTTGGTTTACATTTCCGTTATGCCCATAGCTCAGGCGAAATCTTAAGCGGTCCACCCATTTAGTGCTAAAAAAGTCTTCCTCACTCATTAGCCAGGCTCCTCCAACAGACCATAACGGAACACCTCGTTGGTTGGCCTTAACACCAAACAGATTCGAGCCATCCCATCTACTGCTTGCAGAAAGCGTATATTTCTGTGTATAGCTATAGGAAACATTGCTATAATAAGACAGAAAACGGTCCGTGACATCGCTAAAGTTGCTAATCGCCTGAGCAATGCGCTGGCTGTTGCGCGGACGCGAAGGATATAGCTTGCTATAGTCAAAAAGTGAAGTTCCTGTTATCGTATTTTTATCGTATCCATACACCCTATACCCCGGAGCAGACTGCTGATTTACCTGCCTTATCTCGGCACCTGCAATTCCACTTAGATTATGTCTGTCCCATGCTCTATTATAATCAGCCTGAAGGCGACCCTGATGCCAATGGCTACTACCCCCTGACCCCTCACGAATACCTCCAAGGGGTATGACCCTACTCATATCACTCTGAGTAAAGGAATTAACCAGATCTCTAACTAAAAATGATTCTGGGCTGTAGTAATTCTCTCTATCGCTTTGGCTTCGCAGATACTGATATTTTAATCCCAGAGCGAATCTGCGAAATAATTTAAAGTTGGCTCCTGTAAAAATCCGAACCGTATTGCTGCTACCCGTAATATCATTCAGCTCTATTTCATCCAAAGGACGAAACTGCCAGTCTAATAATCCGAGTGCTGGGGCACCCTCTACATATGCGCTTCTATATTTTCTAGGAACAGCAAGGGCAGCACCATTTTCATCCTTCAGCCGCAGATAGGGATATGGAAACTGAGCGGAATAGTTCTCCATAGGAACAATATCACTTATCCCTAGACCATTACTGGCAGAGCCGTCCTGTGAATAGTTCACCGATGCACGCAGATCTAACCACTTTGCAGGTTGATAGCTATCATTCATGCTCAGGGTCAACCTAGAGTAACCATTGCCACGTATATGTGATCTGTTATCGTCATAGCCAGAAGAAAAGTAATAGCTGTGGCCTGTAGAGCCCCCACTAAGGCTTACCTGCATCTGACGGTTCAGACCCAGCTGGTAGAGATTATCAAGTGCCTCTTTACGTATATCCTGTTCCTTAAGGAGATCGAGCTTCTGCTGGAGATCATCTGCGCTAATTTTACCATCGCGGTGTTGAATCAAAAGCTCCACTCCTGGGCTCAGCAGTGTCCAGTTATTCTCCACCATCATCTTTTTATCAAAGCGGAATTTCTCCACTTCAAGCGTACTGGCGGCATTCAAAAAATCTGGATTATATAACAGATCTGGCCGTGCTGTGGCCAGCATGCTGCCTGTTGCACTAATGCCTACCTTCTGATCATTCCTGCCTTTCTTTGTGCGGATAACAATAACTCCATTACCCGCTCGCGCGCCCCAGATTGAGGCCGCAGCCGCGTCTTTGAGAATCGTAATATCCTCCACATCATTCGGATTAATACTCGATATATCGCCATCATAAGGAAAATCATCTACAATAATCAACGGACTGGAATTTGACTGTATTGTAGCCAGCCCCCTCACCCGAAAAGATGCCTGTTTGCTGCCTTCCTTATTGGCTGTGCCGCGAATGAAATTAACTCCATTTGCGACTCCTTCGAGTCTATCCAAGATATTTGTACTGGGCTCCCGCTGAAGTAACTTATTTCCAACATGCGTAAAGCTCCCCGTAGCTCTTTCTTTAGGAATATTGTAATAACCGGTGCTTACAACCACCTCATCGATATATTGATGCAGCTGTTGTAACTCTATTTGAAGTGTATCCTCCGCTGATATTATACCAGACCACTTCAAATCAGAATAACCTGGAGCGCTGAAAATTAGTGTATCCCTTAAATTATAACGAACCTCAAATAGACCCTCCACATCAGCATATTGTACCTTTCGGCTTTTTAGATCTTGTATCTTTACTCCTTGAAGTCCGGCATTGCTGCCTTTACCCCTTACCTTGCCCTTAAGCGCAATTTGCTGACCATGTCCGGTAAGAGTCATTAACATTCCTGCTATTAATGGTATATATTTATAGAATATCTTCTTTCTCATATTTCTTAAGGTTATTAGTTATAATTTTTTTCTTTTAACACGATCATCTCCATAGGTATGTCCTTAAGAACCAGCTCAAGGCCATATCTTTTAAGGGCTCCATTGAGCTGATCGATATTCTCTATACGGCTTATTGCTAGCCGTAAATCTATCTTATGTTTTATCCCCGTTTCATCCGTTACCGGATAGGGGTCTCCTTTTCTATCCAGCGCATTGGACACCGAGGATACTAATGCGCTCATATAGTTGTTAATAAGAAAAATCTCACCATTGCTAGCCTCAAGGGAGCTTCTACCTCCGGCTGTAGTAAGGTTTTTATAGCTGTCCATTTTTTGAAGTACATAGGTACGTGTGACTCGCTTTTCTAATTTCACCTCTATACCCTTCTCCAAAAGCAAAAAGTTTTTTAAATCAGATTTCATGATTTCTAAAGCATCACGCTGCGGAATTTTCCTATTAAGGATAAGATTATAGCAATAAAGGTTACTATCCATCCAGTTGTGGTAAGCAACATCATCCTGGTAGTTTCCACTCGAACGTTTTAAATTACGGGCTGTAATAGTATTCATCAAAGAATCTGAACATTCAAAAACTATCCGATTCTCCTTTCGTAGCGCTAAGGGAAGATCATATAAAAAGCTTCTGGTAAGCATCATGGCTAGAGTTACATTATACATCAGCACATTATTGGCCCCTCTATCAAAAGATATACCCCCGATGTCAGCCTGAATCCTTTTCATAAATAAAGAACGGTAAACAAGCCGCTCAGCAGTCCCCCCATTGCCGCCGATAAGCAAGGGCTGCTGTAGATCCACGCTCATGTTATCCACTTTATTTCGTAGTTGCACATGCCCGGTTGAAATAAGTTCTCCAAGGTTCTCCCCGGTAGTATTTATTCCATCGGTAGTAGCAAATATTTTCTCCCCCACTATCCAAACCTGATGAGGGATACTACGATAAGGAAAATATTTTGATATATCAGAGTTTCCATGACCCGAGAGAAGACCTATTTTTCTTGTATCAAGAAATGTTTTTACTTTCTCTGCACTTTCATTAGAAATAGGAATAAACTGAACATCCTTAGAAAATGCAGGCTGCAGTGAGTCCAGTTTATATAGCGAGTTGATACACGGACCGCACCAGGTAGCCCAGAAATCAAGAATAATTATTTTTTTATCTCTAAAATCTCTTAATCTTACGTTTTTCGAATTATCGTTCACAACATGGATAGGTAATTCCCACAAATCCTGAGGTACAGTATCCCCTACTTGAAGTGCTTCTGGCTCAGTGGCTTCTCTAGCTTGAGCATAACTGCTAAAGTTCAGAAAAGAAAATATAAACAGCAAAGCGAAACCACAAAGTAAATCTTGAGCATACGGAAAATAGCCTTTAGAAAATCTTAAGGCTCCGCGCTTGGATTTTATGTCCTCAGCTATCTTAATCCCCTTTTCTCGATTTGCAAGGGAAAGCTGATGTTCATAGATTTTATTCGAGAGGTACTGGCCATAGGAGTCCTGTTCCTCTTGCTGCTGATCATTTTTCTTTTTAACAGCTCTTTTGGAAAATAATATCCCCGACAGCATAAGAATTCTAGATTTCTTATTAGCTCTCGAGCTACTCGTTTTAGAATTCCCTTTAGAAAAATCAGAATTTGTATTGTCATCTCCTTTGCCAATAAAAGAAATAATGAATATCAGTATATCAGCAAGAAATTTTATTAGGTATAAGTGCAGTCGTATTATGGACATACGAAGTCCTGGCTTGTAAAAATTCTTCATTTTCCAAGTATTATAAGTAAGTAAAAAGTTAACCGGTTTATAAAAGGAATATCCAGCAGATAATTTTTAGATCCCTGAAAAACTGCCTATTTATAAACGTCAGCTAACATTAAATAAAAGAATTGATTGCCGAATTGTGGCGTGTATAATTGGTCGTTAGCGATCATCCTACCTTAAATATGTAGAATTCAAACACAGATTCGGTAAATGAAGACAGAATATGTCTTAAGGGGATCCAGAACTATTCCGGAGCTGAAATAATTAATTTGTACAGTTGCTTTTTCATAACTCGCCTTTATTTATAAATGGTGAGTCTCGGGAGGCGTAGCTATAGTTGGACTACCACCACCGCGCCACAGGGTTCCGACGCCCTCCAAAAACGGTATACAGTAGTAGCCCATGCACTATAGTATGTAATAAATATTTAGAAAATTATAAAAATATCATCAGTATACAGAATAATTGTCAAATTATGTTAAAAAGAAAAATATCTGATTTCTTATAAGTATATTTAAAGAAATTAATATTGGAAGTGACTATCCAACACCCAAATAAGTCAAATAAATAATGACTCAAACAATCAAGTTCAATCAAAAGAATTCACTATTCTCAAAAAGCCTAAAGCAAAAAACTAATAATTATTTTAGTAGCACTTTCACCAAAAAAACCGGAAATAGAAGAATTTTCATTAAAGCATCTGTATTGCTCGTTTCTTTTTTAGCAATATATAGCATCTTAGTATTCGTCCAACCCCATTGGTCCATTAGCATTTTACTTTGTTTAATATTCGGTGTGAATCTGGCCGCTATTGGATTTAACATAATGCATGATGCAGGCCACAATTCATTTTCAGACAATAAAAAGTTAAATACTGTACTATCCTACAGTCTTAATTTATTAGGTGGTAACATTTACTTCTGGAAATTAAAACACAATATTGCACACCATACCTATACCAATATTGATGGTGAAGATCATGATATTGAAGTAAAATTTATGCGCATACATCACGATCAAAAACTTAAGAAACATCATAAATATCAGCATATTTACTTTATATTTCTGTATGGTATTTCCTATTTAGCATGGATATTCTATCAGGATTATGAAAAATATTTTAGACAAAAAATGGCTCCGCATTCCGAGGATAAATTTCACTTTCCTCTTCACGAGAAATTAATATTCTGGTCTTCCAAAATATTTCATTTTGTGTTATTTATAGTTATTCCTATTTATATGTTAGGTTGGGCTACAGCTCTATTGGGATTATTGATTACAGCCGTTGTATGCGGCTTGTGTTTAGCAATTGTATTCCAATTAGCGCATGTGGTTACCGATACAGAATTCAAAACTATAAATAATTCTATGGTTGAAGAAGAGTGGATGATACATCAATTGCAATCAACAGCAAATTTTTCTACGAAAAATAAAGTTTTGACCTGGTTATTAGGTGGATTAAACTTCCAGGTAGAGCATCACTTATTTCCTAAAATCAGTCATGTACACTACCCTGCACTTAATAAAATCGTGAGACAAACTTGCGAGGAACATAACATTCCATACATTGAGTATAAATCCTTCTGGCAAGCTTTTCTATCCCATATTAAGGTAATCAAGCTGATGGCAAAACCAGCTTATAAATAAGAGAAAATAAAGGGGCAAGGTTAGTGAAATCTTGCCCCTTTACTTTTTAGCGTTTATGTGGCGAGAACTTGACGACTGTATTATCTTTTGGTTCTAAAGAACTCAAATACGTATAAATAGCTTCTAAATCTGAAACTTTCATCCCTGCATACATGGTCCAAGGCATAGGTGTATTCCAATCTGTAGGTTTTAAATCTTCTGGCACATAGCTACTATCCGCGTAATGCTTAAAACGCTTAACAAAAGATTCCATTGTCCAAGTACCTATACCTTTTGTCTTGTGCATCGTAATATTTGCACCACGAACAATTCCTGCAGGCTGCACAAATTCCATTCCGCCTCCATATTCGGTTCCTGGCACAATAGCACCTTGTTCTGTTTGACTATGACAATGCACACATCCGGCTGCATTAATCAAATAACCACCGTAGGCTATGCGATCTGATTCATCAGGAATAGTACTAAAACTTGCTTCTTGAGGAGAAAGATTTACTAATAGATTTACAGGAAATTCCAATTTTCTTTCCGGAACTTCAGAATCTATCGCGTCTAATGTGCGTATATAAGCTATAATGCTATAAATGTCTTCTTTATCCATCTTCCCATAATTATGATAAGGCATCACCGAAAATAATGCTTTACCATCTTTATCCACTCCTGTCGTTATGGTTCTAAAAATCTCCCCGTCCGTCCAATGTTGTAAATTATATGGGGTTATATTAAGGGAATATATGGTGCCAGGGAAGCCCATATCATTATTAAAGATTTCACCTCCAGCACCTAACTGTCCTGCAAGCGGAGCAGAAAATTTGGACCAATCTCGGGAACTATGACAATCCATACATACCGTGACATGATGAGCTAAATACTTCCCTCGTTCAATCCGTTCCGTCGTTTTTTCTACATTAAGTTGTGGAGCGGGACTAATATTAGGCATAAAGGTGATGAGATATACTCCTGCAAACAGCACCAATAATAGTACAAAAGCGAGTACTATTATGATAACTTTGAAAAGTTTATTCATAAATAGAGATAACTAAGTTGGTTAGTAAATTGAAAATAAAATTATTAAAATATTTTTATTTTTAGGATTTATTTTAATATAAAATTAAAATATAAATAAATACTTCATTCTAAAAGCTCTCTTTTATTAATTCGAACTTTTGAAATGAAGTACTATAAAAAATTTAAACCGCCTTAATCTCCCTAGTTATGCTAGATTATTTTGATATTAAAGACAAAAGTAGCGCTGACTTTTTGCCCATCATTAAGTACATATTGTAATTTTTGTTTGATAGTAAATGTATCTCCAACTTTAGTTTGATTAGGATATTGACCTATTGTAAACAGTAAAGCATCTTTATTAAACTCAGAAAAAACTTTAGCAGACGATCCCCAATTTGTTACATTGCCTTCGGCAGAAAACCAATGTCCCAATCCTTGAGCAGTATTATTACCATTGAGATCGCCATTTTTTTCAACTGCATAAAATTTAATAACAGTACCAATTGAACTTTTTATTGCATCTGGATGTAAAACAAATGCTTTTGCTAATGCACTCTGATCTACTTGAACCGTAACGCCAGAATAAGAAACTGCATCAAAGGGTATCTCCAAATTATGCGTAAAAGTTATATCTTTTGGTTCTTGCGAATTATCAATATTAGGGTAACCAATTACCTCTGTACCCGAAACTTTAATTTGATATGGCCATTGATCGTCATTATTTTCATTTTCGTCCCAAGGATGAGGCATATAAGTTGAAGGAGCTCCTGTAACTATAAAAAACAACTTCTCACATTGATTAGGAACCAAAAAAGAAACTGTAGATTTTGCATCCTCATACATAGGACTATACACACGTGCTCCCGATTTTAATAGAGCCACAAAACCATAACGCCAACCTGCGCGACTTGGATTTTGAACAGTATTATATCCTGTTGCATTCACTAAACCTTCAAAATCTACTGTGATCTGTTGTTCTGATTGAGGTACTTCTAAACCAATAACGTTAAATCCTGTCGTTCCTGGACATTGTACATATTTGATTCGAAGCTGACCATTCGGAAGCACATCAAATTTATTAGTTTGTCTACCTATATAATCTTTACCCCTAGCACGTAGTTCATTCAAGTCCCAAGTCGCAAATTTTGAAGCCATATCATAAATTTCAGCGTTAAGCTGCTGCGCATTAATATTCGTTAGACGCATATAGGCTTGAATGGGATCTTCGGGTTTGTTTGACTCTCTCCAGATTTTACTAATAATTTGATTTGTATGCTTACTTGCCCAATAAAAATGAATGAAATAATTAGCATATCTATAATTCTCATGAAGCTGATGTCTATGATGATTATCCAGATATACAGGAAAGTGGTGTGTAGCAAAAATTTCTTCCGGATAGCTTTGCATAGCCTGCCACTGGGCGGTCTGTTCCCAAAAACCGTTTCCGTCATTTCCACCAAAACCATATCTAAACCCATGATTAGCTCCTAAATCACATCGTACCTGATACTGAAAACTATGTCCAATTTCATGTGCTATAGTAGCTCCCACAGGTTGACAAGTACTAGGACTAATCCATAAAGCTCCAATAACATCATCATAACCTCCTCCGTATGCCATCCAGTCTTTTGTATAATGCAAAAAGATCATCATTTTATAGGATTCCAACTTAGATGAATTGTTGTCTTTCGTTGCAAATTTCAACTGGTCCACATTTAACTTGTAAAATTCTTCAGCTTTAAGAATTAGATTGTCAATATCCACTCGATAATCAGCTGGGACTTTACTATCCGAAGGAAGCAAATCACCATAACCTGATTCCCAGAATAAAATAAAATGCTCAGACTGTTTGCTACGTGAGTAAGCCCACTTGTTGACATTGGATTCAAAACCTGAACTAGCAAATTCTTTCGGTATATATATTTTAAGGGAATTATTTGGTTCTGGCTCCTCTACAGGCTCCTCTTCCACAATAGGTTCCTCTATAACATCTTTTTTGCCACAAGAATAAAAGGGTACTAAACTTATCATCATGAAGACAAAAAGCCATTTGTAGAAATTCGATTTTTTTTGATATAAGCTGATCATGGGTAAGGTAATGTTATAAGTTTATAATTAGCATATAATGCTTGAAAATTAATTTGCTAAGTAAATTCCGGCAATTATAGCATATTGATTTACAACAAGTAATAAAAACTACTCAACAACGTATATCGAAATTAGATAAGATATTTTATCCAAAACAATCAAAACTTAACCAATAACAACCATATTCTCGCATAAAAGAAGTTACTGAGAAATAATAAGTTAGGTTGATTACATGTTTTATACAAAAAATGGAAGCAAACTGAAAACAAAAGCCCCATTCAAATATGATGAGGCTTTTGAGTATAAAATATAGGATACTATTATACTTCTAATAATAAACGAGCTGGATCTTCTAATAATTGTTTAACACGAACTAAGAAGCTAACAGACTCACGACCGTCGATGATACGGTGATCGTATGATAATGCGATGTACATCATTGGACGAATTACCACTTGACCGTTCTCCGCTACAGGACGTTGCACAATATTGTGCATACCCAAGATAGCTGATTGAGGTGCGTTGATAATCGGCGTAGACATCATCGAACCGAATACACCACCATTAGTAATAGTGAATGTACCACCAGTCATCTCGTCAATAGTTAATTTATTATCTCTCGCTTTAGTAGCTAAGTTGATGATTTCTTTTTCAATTCCTTGTAAAGAAAGTGATTCCGCGTTACGAATAACAGGAACTACTAAACCTTTAGGCGCAGAAACTGCAATTGAAATATCAGCAAAGTCAGAATAAACGATTTCGTTTTCTTCGATACGCGCGTTTACTGCAGGCCATTCTTTCAATGCTGTAGTCACTGCTTTAGTGAAGAACGACATGAAACCAAGACCCACACCATGTTTCTCTTTGAAAACGTCTTTGTATTTAGCTCTCAAATCCATGATGGGTTGCATGTTTACTTCATTGAATGTAGTCAACATAGCAGTTTCATTTTTCACAGAAACTAAACGCTTAGCGATAGTTTTACGTAAAGAACTCATTTTCTCACGACGCTCATTGCGTGCACCAGCAACAATTGGAGTAGCAGCAGGCGCAGCAGCAGCTGGTTTTGCTTCCGCTTTAGGAGCTGCAGGTTTAGCTTGTGCTTTTCCTGCATCTTCTTTTGTGATACGACCGTCTTTACCTGTACCTTTTATAGTTGAAGAATCAATACCTTTTTCTCTTAAAATTTTTGCGGCAGCAGGAGAAGCTGTACCAGCAGCGTACGAGTCAGTATCTTCTGATGCTTCTTCTGCCTTAGCAGCTGGAGCAGCCGATTCAGCAGCAGCAGGAGCGTCAGCTTTTTTCTCACCAGCAGGTGCATCACCATCTTCGATAGTACATACTACAGCACCGATTTCCAACGTATCGCCTTCTTGAGCGATGATACGTAGAATACCAGCTTTTTCCGCAGGTAATTCAAATGTAGCTTTGTCTGATTCCAATTCAGCGATGTTTTCGTCCATTTCGACGAAATCACCATCTTGTTTTAGCCATTGGGCTAATGTTACTTCGGTGATTGATTCACCAACGGTAGGGACTTTGATTTCTAAGCTCATGTGTTTATTCTTTAAAACCAACGTTGCAATAGTTATCTATTACAACGCCGGTCTTCTATTTTTGTTTATGCAAATGCTTTATTAATAATTGCTTCTTGTTGTGCAACGTGTTGTTTCATATAACCTGTTGCAGGGCTTCCGCTTTCAGTTCTTGCGATTACGTCCGTGAATTCAATGTCTGTTCTACGGAACTTGCGGCAGAAGTGAGGCCATGCACCCATGTTCTCATTTTCTTCTTGAACCCAAATGAATTCTGTTGCTTTATTGTATTTCTTGTGAATAGCTTGCAATTGTTCTACAGGTGAAGGATACAATTGTTCGATACGAACAATTGCTACATCAGTACGATTGTCAGCTTGTTGACGATCTAACAATTCGTAATAAATTTTACCAGAACAGAACAATACGCGTTTTACTGCTTTTGTATCAGCTGCAGTATCATCAATTACTTCTTGGAAGTTAACTGTTGTAAAGTCAGCTAAAGGAGAAACTACTTTAGGGTGACGCAACAAACTTTTTGGAGTAAATACGACCAATGGTTTACGGAAGTCTCGTACTAATTGACGACGCAATAAGTGGAAGTAGTTCGCTGGCGTAGTACAGTTCGCAATGATTAAGTTGTCGTTAGCACACAATTCCAAGAATCTTTCGATACGACCTGAAGAGTGCTCTGGACCTTGACCTTCCATACCGTGAGGAAGCATCATTACTAAACCGTTTGAACGTTTCCATTTTGTCTCTGCTGAACTCAAGTATTGGTCAACAACGATTTGAGCCCCATTGTAGAAGTCACCAAATTGAGCTTCCCAAACTGTCAAAGATTGAGGGTTGGCAGAAGCATAGCCGTATTCAAAACCTAACACACCGTATTCTGATAAGAATGAGTTATAGATATTGAATTTATCACCACCTTTAATTTGAGCCAAAGGAGCGTATTTTTCTTCTGAATCTTCTAATGTCAATACCGCGTGACGGTGAGAGAATGTACCACGTTGAACATCTTGTCCTGAGATACGAACACGTTTACCTTCATTCAACAATGTAGCGTAAGCCATCAACTCTCCCATTGCCCAATCGTATGAATCTTTACCGATCATTGCTGCACGGTCTTCATACAATTTAGAGATCTTACGGAAGAATTTTTTATCTTTTGGTAAAGAGGTAATTTCTTTAGCTAATTCTAAGAAAGTTTTATCGTCAACTTTAGTATCTACCGGTTTGAAGATATCTGCTTTCTTAGCAGGGCGTAAACCTTTCCAAGCACCGCTAAACATTGGAACTTCATCAACTAAAACTTCAACAGCTTTAGCAGCATCCAATTGTGTTTGCAAGTAATCTTTGAATTCTTTCTCTACTTCTTTAGCGTATTTCGAATCGATAGTACCTTCAGCCTCTAATTTTTTAGCATACACTTCTTTAGGATTAGCATGCTTTTCAATTAGTTTGTACAACAAAGGTTGCGTGAATTTAGGCTCATCCGCTTCGTTGTGACCGAAACGACGGTAACATAATAAGTCGATGTAAACGTCTGTTTTATATTTTTGACGGTATTCTACCGCTAAGTTGATTGCGTATACTACAGCTTCAGCATCGTCACCATTCACATGGAATACTGGAGAAGAAGTGATTTTAGCTACGTCAGTACAGTAAGTTCCTGAACGCGCATCTTTGTAGTTAGTAGTGAAACCTACTTGGTTGTTGATTACAATGTGAATTGTACCACCAGTTTTGTAACCATCCAATTTAGACATTTGAGTCACTTCGTACACAACACCTTGACCAGCAATAGCTGCATCACCATGAATTAAGATAGGTGCAATCTTAGAAGAGTCACCATCATATTTCATGTCAATTTTAGAGCGAACCATACCTTCTACGATAGGATCTACAGTCTCTAAGTGTGATGGGTTAGGTGCTAATGACAAATGAATGCTTTTACCGTTGTCAGTTTTGATATCTGAAGAATAACCTAAGTGGTATTTTACGTCACCGCCAAATTGCAACTCAGGATCTTCTTGTTTGTACATTTTACCTTCGAATTCTGATAAAATAGTTTTGTATGGTTTCCCCATGATGTTTGCCAATACGTTCAAACGACCACGGTGCGCCATACCAATCATGAATTCTTGGATACCTAAGTCCGCACCTTTTTCAATTACTGAATCCAATGCAGGAATTAAGCTTTCAGCACCTTCCAAAGAGAAACGTTTTTGACCTAAGAATTTCGTTCCTAAGAAGCTCTCAAAAACTACTGCTCTATTGATTTTTTGTAAAATACGTTTCTTTTGTTCTACTGTATAATTAGGTTTGTTGCGATCCGCTTCCATGCGATCTTGCAACCATTTAATTTTCTCTGGATTACGGATATATTTGAACTCAGCACCGATTGAACGACAGTAAGTATCTTCAATCATCTGACGAATATCACGCAATTTCGCTGGACCAAGACCAATTTCAATACCTGCATTGAAAACGGTATCCATGTCAGCTTCTGACAAACCGAATGTTTCTAATTCTTTGCCTGGGTAATATTTACGACGCTCACGAACAGGGTTAGTATCTGTAAATAAGTGACCACGGTCTCTGTACCCGTGAATCATATTCAATACATTGATTTCTTTAAGCGCATGTTCTGATACGTTCTCATCTTCAATTACCACGCCCTCAGAACTTTGGCCAAATTCAAATCCCTCGAAAAATTTTTGCCATCCAAAATCTACCGAATTTGGATCTTGTTTGTAAGCTTGATATAAGCCGTCAATGTAACTTGAATCGGCATTACTCAAATATGTCAGTTTATCCATTATTTTGTTATAGTCTAAATAATTCGCCAAAATTAAGAATAAAAAAGCAGTAATACCTATTGAAATTTGATATTTTGTCCCATAAAAATCAAAGTTTTAGCTACTGAAATATTTTTGACTTTTATGGATAATTTTCAATCTTATACTACCTGTTCTTTACTCTTTTTTATTCTTTCCCAGTCCGCTTTAGACCTGTTGTTTTTCACACTTGTTCCCTCTCCTGCTACGTGAGCCCAAAAGCCATAAATTGTAGCTGGAGCGTAATCTATCAGTTGCTGTTCAAAGTAAGATGCACCAATCAACCAATTTTGATTTAGTTCATAGATAAAATACAAAGCTAGATATTCGCGCTCCGCTCTAGTCAATTCTCCTCTCTCGTTCAATTTTTGAACCAAAGCATTACTTTCTCCATCATCACTATTCCCTTCAATAAATGACTGAACGATTTGTGAATCATTATTTAACGCATTTGAAGATTTGAAATAACAGTTAGGGAATTTCTTCAGCATAAAGCGATAATAATCTCTCCACAATAAACCGTCCAAAATAAAGTTTATCTTCTTTTTATTCTGCGCTGTAATTTTAGACTGAATAAAATGGAAGGCTTGTGTAGCAGACAATACACCTAATGCTAAAAATGGAGAAATAGTGGTATACAAATCTCTTTTGTTATCTGTATTTGACAAAATAGTCTCCAGCGCATTTTGAGCAGCCCACTCACCATAATTTACTAAGGAATTGGTATCTATCTCGAATGGGAAATCCGTTTTTTCTAAATGAGGTGGCAATGAAATTTGTTCTAAATCCGGCAAACACGCACGTACGAAACTTTCCTTAGCTGTTTTCTTTTTAAACGTATTGAAATCGTTTGGAATGTCTTTAATAGGAAAAGGTAAATCCTCTTTGTGGTACATTGTATGACCAATAAAATGCTTCAAATTACGTTTTACTTGCCACAATGATTCTTCTACAAGCTCAGAAATACGTGTCTCTCGTCTAGCAACTTCACGATGATGGTAGACTTCATCTACTTCATATTTTTGAACTAATTGCGGAATGATTTCCTCAGGATAACCTTCGAAAGTCAATAAATCGCCACCAAGTTTTTGTAGCTTATCTTTCAAAGCTGCTACAGAATGTACAATATATTGCTGCCGTAAATCTCCTGTATTGGAGAATCCGTATTTTCCTTCGGTATAATAACGTGGATCAAAAATGTATACAGGAATTACGAAAGTTGATTTTTCAACGGCTGAGAACAATACTTCATTATCAGATGTACGTAAATCGTTTCGAAACCAAACTAGTATTACCTTTCTACTCATTATAAAATTGTGCGAAGTCCCTCTTAATTTAGAATGTTAATTCGTAAAGATATTGTATTTATCTGTATAAATAAACTTTGGCAACCCAATATTACACAATTCTAACAATATAAATCTAACAATAATTGAGTAATACAGGTTATCCTACACAATCAAGAATTTGAGCGTAGAAAAACATAAGTGGTGACAGATATTTAATATATATGAAGCATTTACAAAGTACGATAAAGTGAAATAATCTGTTATTTTTGCAATTCACAAATACTTCGAAAAATTATGGGGTACCCAAGTTTGGCAGCATGTGTGGCTGATTTAGAGAGACACGGTCATTTGATAAGAATCAAAGAAGAAGTAGATCCATATTTAGAAATGGCGGCTATACATATGCGTGTATTTGATGCAGAAGGTCCAGCTTTGTTTTTTGAAAATATCAAAGGCTCACAATTTCCTGCTGTCTCCAATCTATTCGGCACGCTCGATCGTTCGAAGTTTATGTTTAGGGATACCTTAGATCACATCAAAAAATTAGTAGATGTGAAGATGGATCCTACTGCGGTGCTTAAAAATCCTTTTCAATATATTGGCTCTTCCGCTGTAGCTTTAGGCGCATTACCTTGGAAAAAGAAATCTGGTGCATCCATTTTATATGGTAAAACACAAATCAGCAAGCTTCCTCAAATTGTCAATTGGCCCATGGATGGTGGCACTTTCGTGACAATGCCACAAGTATACACAGAAGACGTAACCAAACCCGGCATTATGAAAGCCAATTTGGGTATGTACCGCATCCAATTATCAGGAAACGATTATATACAAGATAAAGAGATAGGCTTGCACTACCAATTGCACCGTGGCATCGGGGTTCATCAACAAAAAGCTAATGCCATAGGCAAACCACTTAAAGTAAGTATTTTCGTTGGTGGTCCTCCAGCGCATCCCCTTTCGGCAGTAATGCCGTTGCCAGAAGGTTTATCTGAAATGATTTTTGCCGGAGCTTTAGGCAATAGAAGATTCCGTTATTTTTACGATGAGGAGGGATTTTGTATTTCAGCAGATGCAGATTTTGTAATCACAGGAACAGTTTATCCAGGTGAGAACAAACCAGAAGGACCTTTTGGAGATCATATCGGTTATTACAGTTTGACACATGATTTCCCGTTGATGAAAGTGCACAACGTATACCACAAGAAAGATCCGATTTGGTCTTTTACAGTGGTCGGCCGTCCTCCTCAGGAAGATACAAGTTTTGGTGCTTTGATTCACGAAATCACAGGCTCAGCTATTCCGCAAGAAATTAACGGATTGAAAGCAATTCACGCGGTAGACCCAGCTGGCGTACACCCACTTCTATTTGCTATTGGTCGTGAATCGTATACGCCATACCAAAAAGTTGATAGACCGCAGGAAATCTTGACAATTGCGAATCAGGTTTTAGGTAAGAATCAACTAAGCTTAGCAAAATATCTATTTATTGCTGCTGGAGAAGATAATCCCAATTTGGACATACATGATATCAAAGGATTCTTCACCCATATTTTGGAAAGAATTGACAACACAAGAGATTTACATTTCCAAACTAACACGACTATTGACACCTTGGATTATACAGGTGATGGATTGAATGCTGGTTCGAAAGTTATCTTTGCAGCTGCTGGAGCTAAAAAAAGAGAGCTAGCGACTGAAATTCTAGCAAATATAGATTTACCAAGACCTTTTAATAAGGCTAAACTTGCTTTACCAGGCATTCTAGTCCTAGAAGGTGCGGATTTCACTTCTTACGAAAATGAAGAAAAAGTATTAGAAGCTTGGACAAATGCTGCCAAAGAAGTTAATTTTGATGGAATTCAACTTCTAGTATTGGTGAATAATGCTAATTTCGCGAGTGCAAATGAAAATAATTTTGTTTGGGAAACTTTCACTAAATCAAATCCAGCATACGATATATACGGAATCAAATCCTTTACTAGATTTAAACATTGGGGCTGCGAAGGGCCAATAATCATCGATTCACGACGTAAGCCGCATCATGCGCCTGATTTGATAAAAGATGAAACAGTAGAACGACATATTGACCGTCTATTTGCAAAAGGTGGTTCTTTACACGGAATAGGTTAAATAATATAAACTAAAAGCATCGAAATTTCGATGCTTTTAGTTTATATTATCTTCTTGACTTTCTTCTTTTGGAATCGGTTTTATCCATAAATAATAAATCTGCGTAAATGCAATTATAGCATTTGGAATAATAATAGGCCAAGCATAATCTAACCGAAAGCCATAAATCACAAAAAATATACAACCAATTAAATTCACTGCTCTCAATTTTATCTGGTCTTTTATCAAAAAAGAGATAATTAAGAAAAATGAAGCTGCGTAGCCACTAATTTGGGTGATAAGATTGTCCATGGTTGAAACTTTTACAAATAACACAAATAAACCTTCATTGTTTGAACATCATTTAACTCAGCACTTTCTAACAAATAGATATATTGTTAAATAGTGTGAATCCCTCTTCAGCAAATCCAAATATTAGTATTTTTATACAAACCATCCTCATGCATGAAAGTTTATTGGTTCGCATACAAGCAATTATTCTTTATAAACTTAGCAATCTCAATTGCTTTTAGTTTAGTGAGTTCTAATCCTTTTCCCCTTACTTTTGGGACATTTGGATTTATGAGCACAATAGCTATTTACCTCTACTTCTACCATAGTGTTTGGTACGTATATCTCAACATCGGATATTCGAAGACAAGAATAATCTTATATACATTCTTAATCAATACAGTTATCTCAAGTCTATTTTCACTGTTGCTATGGATACTCTAAAAAAGCTATTGTACGCTGATTCGATAGAATTTTCCTACACACATTCCGTCGATATATTAACTGGGGTTCATATTCAATGCGAAATAGGCGAAGTGGTCGGATTATTAGGTAGAAATGGTTGTGGAAAGTCAACCCTCATGAAAATAATCTTTGGTGTTATAAAACCAAAATTGGCATTCATTAGAATTAATGACATTAGGTATAGCAAAGGATATTTGTCAAAAAATATCTGCTATTTACCTCAGCAAAAATTCCTTCCCAATTATTTAGCAGTGACAGACGTAATCAAACTAATGGTAGAGGATAAGATTAAACAAAACGCCTTATTAAATGACGACGAAATCATCGTCACCATCAAAAATCAAAAGGTTGCAGAATTATCTGGCGGAGAAATACGTTATTTGGAACTCATGATTTTATTACAAAAAAATTCTGATTTTTATTTATTAGACGAACCTTTTTCGGGAGTATCACCTTATATGAAAGAACGAATTCAACAAATCATTCTTTCACACAATGATAAAGGCTTTATAATCTCAGATCATCACTACCAAACTGTACTCGAAACTGCTACAAGAATAGTTCTTCTACAAAATGGTGGATGCAGAAGAATTGAATCTAAAAAAGATTTAGAAATGTTCTATGTTCCTGAAGGAACTTTTGATGAAGAATAATTCACTACAATTCGTTCAATCTTTTACCGAGGATATCCCGTTGAGCTGGATTTTTGGGTTCGCCCACAATCTGTCTTCTATAGATACTTGTATTTCCTGAAAACAAATACGAAGTAAAACAAGCTATCGCAACATATACCGCACAATCGGCACCAAATAATTCTATGGCCATTAAGGTACAGGCAATAGGCGTATTTGTGGCTCCCGCAAATACAGCCACAAACCCCATTCCGACAAGCAACCCCATGGGCAATGGAATAAAAAAGCTCAAGGCATTACCCAAAGTCGCTCCTATAAAAAACAATGGCGTCACTTCTCCCCCTTTGAATCCTGCAGATAAAGTCACCACGGTGAAAATCATTTTCAACGCAAAATCATAAGCCGGTAAAGGCTGATTGAACGAAGAAACAATAGTGGGAATACCCAGCCCGATATATTTTGAAGTTCCCAATAGATAAACTGCAGCAATCACGAACAGCCCTCCTACAAAGGTTTGTAAAGGGGCATATTGGATTTTTGCTTTCCAAAAACCAGACATCCACTGCATCCCTTTACTAAACGTTGCAGCACATAAAGCAAAAAGTCCACCTGCTATTAGGGTATACAAAATTCCTTGAAAATTAAGTTCAGGCACAAAATCTATAGAATAATGTGTATGGTGTGCATTCCAAAGTGTTGTGAATTGATCTGATAAAACTGCAGTTAGTAACGCTGGAAATAGTGCATTATACCTCAAACGACCTATTAAAAAAAACTCCAAAGCAAATATTGCACCTGCCAATGGCGTACCAAACACCGCCCCAAAACCTCCTGCCACAGCCGCAATTAACAGTATACTGCGATCTTCTTTATTAAGTTTTAATGATTTCGAAAATTGATCTGCAATTCCTCCAGCCATTTGCAAAGCAGTACCCTCACGTCCCGCAGAACCACCAAACATATGCGTTAAAATTGTTCCTATATAAACAAAAGGTGCCATTCTAAACGGAATCTTTTCTTCGCCATCATGAATAGTATCAATTAGCAGATTATTTCCTTGACCAGAATTTTTGCCATATTTGTCGTATATCCAACTGATTAGAAAACCTACAATCGGCAAAAATACTATAATCCAAAGATGACTTTCTCTGTAGTTTGTTACCCATTCTAATGAAATAAGAAATCCTGCTGAAGCAGATCCTATTAATATCGAAAGCAATAAACTAAGACCGATCCATTTCAATGCATAGGCATAAATAGATTTAGTATTCAATACAGCCGTAAGAATGTTTGATTTGGTTTGATTATTTTCTGACATAAAAACTCCTGATCAAATTATAAAATAAATTGAATAACTCATCAGGCGTCATCAGCTATTTTTTAGCGGTTGGTTAAGGAAGAACACCATTTCCTTTAATTATTTGACACAAATATAAGCGTTCATCCCATTTTTCAATCCTATTTTTATTTTTTTGGTGATTTCTCACGCTTCTTCCCTAAAGTTCTACCTCTTTTTCTATTTTTGTGTAAAACAAAATCCCAGCGATGAACTTATCAAAATTTCTTGCTTCAACCGTTTGTACTCTTTGCTGTATTTCCATTCATCATACTAAAGGCCAAGAAGTAGGAACAAAGATTGATTTTTTTGGCTATGCCGACAACAGAGAGTATAAAGCTCCATATACCATAGACAAAACCTTCTTTGGCGCGATTCTTTCGCCTCAACTCTACATCAAGCTTGACAGAAATCATCAGTTAGTAGGTGGCTTACATTATAATCAAGATTTTGGTATAAATTCCGAAAATAAGAACAAAGTCAATCCCATAGCTTATTATAACTACAATTCTGAACGGATTGATTTTGGAATTGGATTCATACCACGTCACGAAAAGCTAAAAAACATTCCACTAGTCGTTTTAGCTGATACTTTATTGTATGACAGGCCCAATTTGGAAGGAATATTTTTCAACTACCATACAAGCAAAATTTTGCAGTCTCTTTACATCGATTGGCTGAGCAAACAAGGTTCAGAAAACCGAGAACGATTTATAGCAGGTATTTCAGGACATTATAAATTTGGCAAAGGGTATTTTGCTAATGATGGAACACTCTATCACAATGCATTGACGAATGTGGAAGATCCGACCACACATATTCAAGATAACGCTGTGCTAGTATTACGTTTAGGATTGGATTTTTCCGCGAGTACAGCATTGGATTCGTTGACAATTGATGCAGGAACAGTTTTAGGCTACGACCGAGTACGAACGGAATATAATACAAACAGCAAAGCTTTTATAAACAACATTCATCTAGGATACAAGAAAGTCTTTTTACATAACACGTTGTATTTAGGAGATGCAATCAATCTTCCTAACGGCGACTCATTTTATCATCGTGATAAATACAATAGACTAGATTTAGGCTGGATACCATTTAAAAGCAAAAACATAGACGGGAAATTTACCGCCTCTTTTCACTTTCATAAAGATGGAATGGATAATCAACAAGCGTTTACATTACTGTATAGATTTGACCAATCTATTTGGAAAAAATAAGGCATTAGAAATTTCTAATGCCTTATTTTTTTATTGTAATACAAACAATTTAGTGCAATTAGGTATTATTTATGCATGGGTAGACAAAAACAGTAATTCATATGGACGGAATTTTAGACAGACAAAAGGCTAAGCTTAAAAGAGCAGCTAAACTCATGCAAATATTAACGAAGTATGGTTTTGAAGACTTTAAGTCAAAGCTCGATAATAATTCCGACAGTACCGATGAGGCCAAAATAGCGCAAGATTCCGCTTTTTATGAACGTGTACGCCGTGCTATTGAAGAACTAGGACCTACCTATGTGAAATTTGGACAGACATTATCCACGCGTGAAGATTTGTTTCCTTCCGCTTTAATCAAAGAATTCAAAAAATTACAGGACAATGTGCTTCCCGAAGAGATTGATTTGATTCCTCATCTTGAGAAGGAACTGGAAATAGCAGTAGGTGATTATTTTACTGAAATTGATAATACGCCTATCGCTTCAGCCTCCATTGCTCAAACATATGTAGGCAAACTCCAATCTGGAGAACAGGTTATCCTAAAACTCAAACGGACAGGTATCAAAGAAATCGTTCATGCAGACCTGCTGTTGATGAAAGATATCATCGAATTATTGACAAACTATTACAGCGTTGTACGCGAAATAAACCTTTTACATGTTTTCGATGCTTTTGCAGCAAGTATTCAAGAAGAATTATCCTTTACAAACGAACAAAAGAATATTCAACTTTTCGGACGGAATTTTAGAGGAAATCCGGACATCGAGACCATGAAAGTTTATCCGGAGTTGAGCAATGATAATGTATTGTGTATTTCTTATATAGAAGGTGTTAAAATTAATAATAAGGAAGGTATTCAAGCCTTAAATCTTAACCCTGAAGCGATATTGGACAAATGCTTCAATCTCTACCTTACCCAAATGCTTGAACATGGATTCTTTCATGCGGATCCGCATCCAGGCAATATTTTGGTTACTCCAACTGGAAAAGTTTCTTTTATTGATCTGGGCGCGGTTGCTAAAATGTCTCCAAACGACAAGGATTTGTTAGAAGACTTCGTTGTTTACTTCATTTATAAAGACGCTAATCGACTAGTGAACACATTAAAGAAAATGGCACTGCATGTTGATATCAAGGATGATAAACTATTGATTCGTGCTTTTCAAGAAATGTTGGACATAATCAATACGCATTCTTTAGAAGAACTGGATATAAAAGCCTTGTTTAGCAAATTTTCTCATCTTTTGAATGAAAACAATATCATTATGCCCGAACATATTTATCTTCTGGTCAAAGGTATTGTACTTATGGAAGGAATTGGTCGGGAACTTTCTCCTCAAATCAATATTGTGGACAAAGTAAAACCATACATTACTAAAATAGCTACGCAACGTATATCTCCAGAAAAATTGTTGGAAGACAATGTGGGGACGCTTTGGGAAATGCGTCGTATGCTACATAGCGCTCCTCAGTCATTCACTTCTATTATCGACAAGTTCAATCAAGGAGAATTCAAAGTTTCGGTCAATTACCGTGAATTTGAAAGATTCCGATCGCAAGAACTTCGTAACAATTCGTTGAATAGAATGCTTGTTATTTCCGCTGTGCTATTTTTAGGTGGATGTCTATTAGCCAATGTAGAGCAAGTAAATTATCAAGGCATATCTGTTATTTCTTGGATTTTATTTGCATTCTCTTTTGCTATTTTTATTAAAATGATGCTCAAAAAATACAAGTTGAATAATTAGAGTACCCCACATATTATTTTTTTACTTTGTTTAGCTTATATTCTTTGAGAATTACATTGAAGTGCTTGTCTTGAATGTAATTTATAAAATGATGGGATCGTAAACCAGAAAAATCCGTTCGTTTCAAAAATTTATATGATTGGGACAATTCCTCAAAAGAGTCGCTTTTGTAACCTAAATCTGTAGGATGTAATTTATTGGACAGCCAACCAACCACTTTTTTGAGCATTAAATCGTCTTTATTCGTAGAAATATGAAAAGCTTTAAGCTGTGGTGTAAATAGCACATTATAAATGCTGTCCTCATGTTTAATTTCAAAATCTGATTTTCCAATAGCAGGCGCCAACGCGATAGCATAAATCCTATTTTTCTGATTGCGGATAAGGTCGTTTTGCAAACTTGCAGTATCTATATAATGGTTTTCTACCACATCAGACATCTTCACACTATCTATCGGCGCCGAACTCAATGCGGACATAATGACCGATGCTCCCCTACTGTGCGAAATTAAATACACATCCTTGTTTGAAATACTATTTAAAATCTTTCGCAACGCGAATTTTCCCACATATTGAGAATAATCCGAAGCTGTGAACCACGTTTTCAAACTGGAGAAAGGATTTTTGGTATACAATCCATCCCAATAGAATTGAATGACTTCATCCGAATTGGTAAGATTAAGCTTGTTTTGAATACGCTCGTAATTACGTGTTACCTCTCGTTCTTTAGCATTGAATCCATGAATTAAAATAAAAACACGCTTCTTATTCTGTAAATGTTTCTTTAAAAGGCTGAGGTATTCTTTTTCGAATTTTTCTAAATCCTTGGACAAGGATTTCTCTTCTGCTAATTTACTCAAAGAATATGCATTCTTCTTCCCATTACGAGGCGGGATACCATACACTTTACTCCAATCGTTGGGATAGAATGCTCCATACTGGTCTACAAATGCAATCGTAGTGCGCGGTGGAATTTGACGATTGGGATTTACCGCAGTGGGTGCATTATGCTGTATTCCACATGAAATACATAACCCAATAAGTAAAATTGAATAAAAGAATAATCTCATATTAAAGTTCTGAAAAAGACAGAAAAGCATAGATTTTTATTATTATCCAATATAACACAATTAAGTCAGGTTTTGGTTTGAGAAAAGTTTATGCAACTTTGATGCATTTAATTTGCAACTTTGATGCATTTGATATAATTTTGTAGCATTGTTGCAACAACGAATTTTTCATGAATCGAATTATACTTTTTTTGATATACAATTTAGTCTTCTTTGGAGCTGTACAAGCTCAACAAAAAATCCATATCTCGGGAAAAGTATTAAACGATGACACGAAAGAAATCATTGTTCACGCCTATATACGGATCGGCAATCAAATCACGGTATTATCTAACCACCAAGGTGAATTTAATTTAAATGGACTTCCAAAAGGAACTTTAAATCTAGATATTTCACATGTCGCTTATAAAGTTCAAAAGCTAAGTGTAAACCTTTCAAAAGACACTGTTTTTAATATTTATCTAACACCAAAATCCATTGATTTAGACGAGGTCAATGTCCATAAAGCAGGTCCAAACAATACTGCAAACACCTTAAAAATCGAGCAACGTAAAGAAAGTCAAGGCAAAAACTTAGCAGACGCTTTAGCTGATATCACAGGTGTAAGCATTCTTCGTACTGGGGCAACTATTGCCAAACCAATGATTAATGGTTTATATGGTAATCGTATTATTACGCTGAATAACGGTACGAGACATGAAAGCCAGCAATGGGGATTGGATCACGCGCCTGAAATTGACCCTTTTGCATTCCAAAAAATTTCTATTCTCAAAAATGCAGAAGCCATTCGCTACGGAGCGGACGCTTTAGGTGGTCTGATAAAATTAGAGCAACAAGATATTATTAAAAATAAAGAATTAGCAGGAAATGTAAGTCTTGGGGCACATACCAATGGTCGTGGTGGATATCTCAATACGCAATTGGAAGGAACTAAAGGCCATTTTTCTTATCGTGCAGGCATTACGGCGATGAAAGCTGGAAATCTTAAAACACCAGATTATTACATCGGAAATACTGGAAAAAATGAATTAAATGGTAATGCATTTCTGCAGTACGAAAAAGAAAAGCACGACTTTTCCATTTTCTTCAGTCATTTCGGGACTGAATTAGGAATTTTCCAAGGCGCGCATATAGGTACGAAAGAAGACATTTTTGCACGCATTGCATATGGAAGACCATTCGAAAACTATAATTTCTCCTATGAAATTGCCGCTCCAAAACAGAAGGTTACGCATCAATTGGCAAAATTGACTTACCAATATCAAATTGATGAGAATCAAAAATTAGAAACATATTATAGTATTCAACAAAATCACCGTCGGGAATTTGATTTACGTCGCGCCCAATCGGATAATACACCTATGGCGGATATGGTATTGACTACACAACAAGTAGAAGCTGTTTATTCTAATCAATACACGCAAGTCGGATTAGTAGGTTCTTTACAAATAAACAATAATACTGCAGGTACAGGTACTACGCCAATCATTCCAAACTTTGATAATCATAATATCGCCTTGTTTGCCAATCACAAGATTCTATATGGACAAAACCAGGTTGAATTAGGTGCTCGCTATGATTATAAATATTTCGATGCTGCAGGTTATCGATTTGCCTATGACAAAATGAACGATGACGGAACAGTACCACAGTATTTATTAAAGGACAGAAGACATTTCAATAATATTTCGGGTGTAGTGGGCAATACTTTAGCCATAAATTCACACTTCACTTGGAAAAGTACAATTTCCTTAGCTTGGCGTGCGCCATCTGCTAGTGAATTGTACAGCGATGGAATACACCATGGAACTGGTACTTATGAAATCGGCAACATCGATTTGAAAAGTGAGAAGGGGTTAAAGTGGGTCAATACTTTGCAATACAAAACTCCTTGGTTAGCAGTTAATGCGGATCTATTCACTCAAATGATTGACAATTACATCTACAGTCAACCTTATCCTGATTCTGTACGTCAAACTATTCGAGGCACCTTTCCAATTTTTCAATATCAGCAGGATAATGCGGTCTTCTATGGATTGGATTTACAGGCGCATATTGATTTAGGTAAAAAAACAATTTACGAAATGGGATTTTCTTCGGTAAGAGCTAAAAACATAAGTAAAAATAGCTACTTGCCTTACATCCCAGCGGATAGAATACAACAAGCTATTGCTTACAAATTCTTGCTAAAAGAAAATAATAATTCCTACTTAAAGCTTAAACATCAATTTCAAGCACGTCAAACGCGATATGAAGCGAATTCAGATTTCGCGGCGCCTCCCGCAAGCTATCATACTTTCGCATTAATAGCTAGCAGCAACTGGAAATTACCAAATATGAATTCTATCGGTTTGCTTTTATCGGTAGAAAATATTTTCAACACAGCATACAAGGACTATTTGGACAGATTTAGATATTACACACATAGCCCAGGAAGAAACACATCTTTAAAGATAAATTACACATTCTAACACTTATATATTATGAAAAATTACATTTTAATAGCTCTGATCAGCGTATTTGCATTCTCATCATGTACAAAAGATGATCCAATTCCAGAAGTTGATCAAGAACAGTTAAGTACAGCTACCTTAACTTTTACTCCTGTAGAAAAAGAAATTAAAGACGGTAAAACTATATATACGTCAATCGAAGGTGGAGAAGTAGAAAGCATCAAGTTCCAAGCACCAAGCTATTTGCCTGAAGTGGGTACGCATTTGGATTTACATGTCGGCGAAACGTATAAATTATCATTGAAAACTACAGACTTTGCTGGAAGGGCTTCAGAGCAAACCTTCTTAAATCGTTCAGAAAGTCACCAAGCTTTCTTATTAGGCGCAGATAACGCCACACTGGAATTTGTGTACGGAGACGAAAATAATGTTGGTATTACAGCATACATCACGCCGAAAAAAGAAGCATCTGTCGTATTAAATTACATCATGCGTCATCTTAATGCAGCATCAAAACAAACGCTGAAAGCTTCCGATTGGAACAATACTGCAATCAAATTAGGTGCTATAGATTTGGATTTAAAATTCGAAGCACACCTTGTAGAAGAAGGTCACGGACATTAATATCAAAAACTAATTTTAGTTTCGCCTAAAAATGATATTTTTGCGAAACCGCCTGCGTAGTTCAATGGATAGAATATCAGATTCCGGTTCTGCCGATGTGGGTTCGACTCCCGCCGCGGGCACTTAAAAACACAAAAGCTCATTTACTTTTCGTAAATGAGCTTTTATGTTTTGTGTTAAACTGCTATAAGTTCCATTAAAATCATATTTATACAAAAACAAAAAGGACTTTTCGCAAATAAAAAGTCCTTTTTAATTCTTTAAAATAAGAAAAGCCTAAGAAATTCGAGCGAATTCTTAGGCTTAATAAAACCTCATTACGAGGTAAATCAACCTAAACCTTCACAAAGGTAATAAAATAATTTATTAAGTTCCAAATACTTACTGCAAAAAATATTATTTATTTAACTATTGGTTCATTAAAATTCTGGTAATCAATTAGATAATATTAATAAAAAAAGGTTTTCAAACGGGGAGAATGAAAACCTTCGATAACCAATTATAAACCTAAATTATGATACACCAAAGATAGTGTACTTTTTACACATATGCAAATGATTTTGAAAAAAAGTTTTTGTTAGCAATATTTTACTATTGCTTTTGGTTTAAAAATCATGGCATTTGAAAGAAGTTGTTATTCTTTTAAACAATAAAAAACTGCGTATATTATTATTGAAAGCCTTTTTTATGAATTTTTCTTTTAGTAATTAAGCATAAATTACATTTAAAATTTACAGCTAATCTTCAATGTAACATTATCAATACATATATTTTTTTGTTCCCTTATTATACTTCCCCCCCCCATTCTATTTCCTTATTTAACGTTTATCTCCAATTCTTCATGCAGGAAGATTATTCTCGAATAGTTTGTGTATTTTTGTAAAAAATAAATTCGCATGTTCACAGGGATTATAGAAACATTAGGTATAGTCAAAAACATTCAACAAGAACAGTCTAATATTCATTTTCATATTGAATCATCCATTTCAAATGAATTGAAAATAGATCAAAGTGTATCGCACAATGGAGTTTGCTTAACTGTAGTAGAAGTTAATGCGAATACACATGTGGTAACGGCTATTGATGAGACATTACAGAAAACTAACTTAGGTCATTTGCAGGTGGGTGACGTGGTGAATTTAGAGCGTTGTACACAAGCGAATGGTCGTTTTGATGGTCATATCGTACAAGGGCATGTGGATCAAACTGCGGTCTGTATTGCGCGAGAAGATCAAAATGGAAGCTGGTTGTTTACTTTTCAATATGATCCCTCTTCCAATAATATAACTGTAGAAAAAGGTTCTATAACCGTAAACGGAATAAGTCTTACGGTTGTGAATTCACAAATAGATCAATTTTCTGTCGCTATTATCCCCTACACCATCGAACATACAAACCTGCAGCATGTCGATATAGGAACGACGGTTAATTTGGAATTTGATATAGTAGGAAAATATGTTTCAAAAATAATGGCTCTTAGAGGATAAGAGCCATTATTTTTAATTCTATTCTAGGTACGAACCTTGCCGCATCAGTAATGCCCGGTATTTGTTGAATACAGCTGATTTGGAAATAAAACCTAAGTAATTTCCATTCTTATCAATGACGGGCAAAATCCAAACATCTTCCCTATTCATTTTCTTCATCACAATATCCATATTTTCATCAATACGAATAATATCATTGGGTTTCTGTGCTAAGGTCATAAAATTTCGATTAACACCATCTTCTTCGCCCAATAAAATAGAAAACAACCTTTCACTGTAAATAATTCCCAAAAATTTACCGTCAGCTTCCACTATAGGAAAGATATTTCTTTTGGAATGTATAATATCCGTTTTACGATCATTAGGAGTTTCCACAGGGCGTAAAATAACAAAATTCGTTTCAATAATATAACGAAGTTTCATCATGCTCAAGACTGTGCGATCTTTATCCTCATATGAAATTAGATCTCCAGATTCTGCTAATACCTTCGTATAAATAGAATGCTTCATACCATTTCTATTAATTAGATACGAAATAGAAGTTACAATCATTAAAGGTACCATTAGCATATAACTTCCAGTCACTTCCGCGATCAAAAATACACCTGTTAAAGGCGCATGCATAATCCCGCTCAATGCTCCTGCCATACCAGCCATCACAAAATTCGGAACATTCAGTTCTATCAAGCCAGTAAGATTAATCCCATATGCAAAAGCAAATCCCAATAAACCTCCCATGACTAAACTCGGGCCAAATACACCGCCGTTACCCCCACTATTTACCGTAACGAGCGCAGCCAGTGCCTTAGCAAATAAAGTAAGAGTAGTATAAGCAACAATAACCCAGCCTATATGACGAAAATCAGCAAATAGACTATTCTTAACGATAGCATCGAACTGACCATCCAAAATCTGTTGTATGGTCAAATAACCTTCGCCATATAAAGCAGGAAACACAAATATTAACACCCCTAATGACACCCCACTTACCCAAACCTTCATGTAAGGACTGTGAATATTACCGAGCCAGCCTTTGACAGCTTGACTGAATTTGGAGAAAAATATGGTATAAACCCCCACTATAGTTGCAAGGAGAATATAAAATAGAAGGGCGTTAACATTCCAATCGGTTACGCTAGTGTGGAATAAGGGTTCACTATATACAATTTTTGAGACGACAGCTGCTAAAGCAGAAGAAATCAAAAGCGGAATAAGCACCGGGATAGAAAATTCAGTCAATAGAATTTCTATGGAGAAAATCATTCCGGCAATTGGACTGTTGAAAGCACCTGAAATACCTGCAGAAGCTCCACATGCTAACAACATGGTTACTTCCTTATAACTCAACCCAAAAAAACGACCTATATTGGAGCCTATGGCTGCCCCACTGTGGGCAATAGGTGCTTCCAATCCCGACGATCCACCAAAACCAACAGTTAGCGCTGAAGTAATTATTTGGGAATAAATATTATGAGGTTCAATGCGGCTAGATTTTCGAGATATGGCATAAATAATTGGCGTAATACCATGTTCAAATTTCTTACCTCTCAAAACTTTCCTCAAATAAAGAACAGATAGTAAAATACCTATAAGAGGGAAAATCAGGTACAAGGAATATTTATAGTGCCAATCAATATCATCCTGCAAAAAAGAGGCAATGGAATGCGTCATTCCTTTTAGTAAAGAAGCAGCAATCCCTCCGACAATTCCAACCACAAAGGCAAGGATGATAATAAAGTTTCTATTCGAAACCCGTTGCATCCGCCATTTATTCAATTGCTGTAATTTTATAGAAAATCTATTCATTCCTTATGATTTACAGATCAAAGCCCATGACTTCTTTCTTCTTTTTAGATTTGAAACGCTCTGGAACGATTTCCAATATTTCCCTAATTAAAGTATTAACAGCTTGTTTCTTGACAAAGTTTTGCGTCGTCACAACTGAAATTTCACGAACTGGTTCTGGTGCTTTGAAATACCGAACATGAGTTAATTCATCTTCATTGTAATTCATAATACTCAACTCGGGTAAGATAGTAATACCTGAATTAATATCTACCATACGCTTCAATGTCTCCACGGAACCGGTATTGTATTCAAAAGTTCCTTCCAAACCATAATTGTGCTTATAGTTGCAGATATTCAACACCTGACCACGCATACAGTGCCCTTCATTAAGCAACCATAATTTCTCGTCGGCAATATCATCCGTGCTTAAGATTTTCTTTTGAAAAAGATTACTTTTTTCCGAGACATATGCTACAAAAGTTTCATAGAAAATGGGAGTTTCAACGATATTGTTATCTGTCAAAGGCGTAGAAAGAATCCCACAGTCCAAAATCCCTTGTTTCAATTCCTGCACAATACGTTCGGTTGTATATTCCCAAATTTGCAATTTAACTTTAGGATACTTTTTTAAGAAAGCAGTAATGACATCCGGAAGCAAATATGGTGCAACCGTAGGAATTACGCCTACACGAAGTTCACCTTCTAACTCCCCCTTTTTCTCCTGTAAAATTTCATTGATTTTTTTGCTTTCCATCAACACTACGCGTGCCTGCTCAATGATTTTCAATCCCACTTCTGTTGGCACAACAGGCTGTCTACTGCGATCAAAAATCTTAACACCAAGGGATTCTTCCAACTTTTGGATTTGCATACTCAGTGTGGGCTGAGTTACAAAACATTTTTCTGCTGCTGCGACAAAACTTCTATACGTATCCACCGCAACAATATATTCCAGTTGAACTAAAGTCATTCTATAAATTTTTCTTATACAAAGGTAAGAAACCTATAAGTAAAACACATTAACAAAAGCTATTCTTCTCGTATCTTTTTAAATGCTTATAAAAGAATTCGTATTTTTGAGAAAATACATTTAAATATGAAATTAAATCTTAAGTCAGCAGCTTTAATCGCGCTTTTGTTTGGATCAGCGTCTGTATTTACAGCCTCTATACCAGACGAAGGAATGTTTCCTTTGAGCGAATTGAGCCGTGCAGGATTGAAAAAAGCCGGTTTGAAAATTAGTGAAAAAGATATTTACAATCCGGGACAAATTGGTCTAGTCGATGCTTTAGTACAAGTTTCAGGATGTTCTGGTTCTTTCGTATCGGGCAGTGGGCTTATTATCACGAATCATCACTGTGCATTTAGCGCGGTACAATTGGCTTCTACGCCTGAGCATAATTATTTAGAAAATGGTTTTGTAGCCCGTTCTCAAGAGCAAGAAATAGAAGCGAAAGGATTGACGATTCGCATTACAGATTCTTATGAAGATGTTTCAGTACGTATTTTAAATGCCGTAGCAAACATCTCCGACCCTATTAAACGTATCAACACCATCACAAAATTGCGTGAGCAAATTGCAAAAGAAGCTGAAGCCAAAGATCCAAGCATCAAAGCTGAAGTGTCGGAAATGTTTATCGGAAAAACATACGTCCTATTCCGATACAAAACTATTGAAGATGTGCGTCTCGTATATATTCCACGCCAAGATATTGGAGAATTTGGCGGTGAAACGGACAACTGGGTGTGGCCAAGACATACAGGAGATTTTTCATTTTTGAGAGCTTATGTAGGTCCTGACGGAAAACCTGCTAAGTATTCTAAAGATAATGTACCCTATAAACCTAAAAAATACTTGAAGGTAAATCCTAAAGGCGTAGAAGAAAATGATTTTGTGTTTATTTTAGGTTATCCAGGTCGTACATTCAGACACAGACCAGCACAGTTTATAGAATACCAACAAAAATTCTTGTTACCATTCACTTCTGAATTGTATGATTTTCAAAATCAGCAAATGGCTTTAGCGGGTAAAAATGATAAAGCAACGGAATTAGCATTAGCAACGCGCATTAAGCGTAATGCCAATGTGATGAAAAATTACCGAGGAAAACTTAAAGGTTTACGAAATATTGATTTAATTGGCACAAAGAAAAAAGAAGACCAAGAGCTAGAGAATTTCATCAATTCTAAACCAGAATTGAAAAGCAAATATGGCTCATTGATGCAGGATATTGACCAACATTATCAATTGGTTTTCTCTGATGCTTTGCGCGAGTTATGGTTTAATAATTTGTATTCGGGAATTCGTACAATGCAAGTTGCGAATGTGATTAATTCATTCAAGAATGCATTGATAAAACAAACTTCAGCAAGCAATCGTCAGCAAGTTTTTGATTTGAATATTGCCAATGTAAAAAAACAGCTTAATGCTATTTACGAGAGCTATAATGTAGATGTTGATAAAAATATTGCTGCAAAAATGTTTGCTGACGCAATGGCATTGACGGATAAACATCGTGTAGAAACAATCGCAAAAAGAAATTTCTCTTCCGATGATGCAGCTGCTGGATTCATTAAAAATGCAGTAGATAATTCTAAATTGAATTCTGCAGAAAGTCTTTATAATTCTGTTTTAAGAGATGCTAATACATTATTATCGTATTCAGATGACATTCTAACTATCCAACAGGAATTGGATGCCGAACACAGCATTTTCAAAGATGAATTAAAACGTCGTGAAGGAGTTTTAAATCGACTTATGGGAGATTATGTGGCTGTAAAAGAAGTTTTTCAATCGAAAAACTTTATTCCTGATGCTAACTCGACTTTACGCTTGACTTTTGGAAATATAAAAGGATATAGCCCTGCTGATGCTACCTATATGTCTCCGTTCACGACAGTAAAAGGTCTTATAGAAAAAGGTAATTCTGGAGATCCTGAATTTAACTACCCACAACCTATTAAAGAAGCATGGTTAGCCAAAAACTTCGGTCCATATGTAAGAAAAGGAACTAATGATGTCCCTGTAAATATCTTATACAATATGGATACTACAGGAGGAAATTCAGGTTCGCCAATCATGAACGCATACGGAGAACTAATCGGTGTGAATTTTGACCGTTCTTATGATGCGACAATTAATGATTTCGCTTGGAACGAAAGTTACAGTCGTTCTATCGGAGTCGACATTCGCTATGTCTTGTGGATTGCTGACAAAATTGACAATGCACAATTCATCATTAAAGAAATGGGAATTTAAAATTGGAAGAGGTGCTGAATGGCACCTCTTATACTATAAAAGACTTAAGCATGAAATATATCATTACAATAGCTGGTTTGTTTTGTAGTCTAATGACGTTTGGGCAAACCAAAATTGCAAATACGGAAGCTTTACAAAAAATAAATAACGAAGATGTTCAGCTCGTTGATGTACGAACTGATGAAGAATACAGCAAGAAGCATCTTAAAAATTCTATCCATATTAATTGGAATGATAAAGAAAACTTTGATGCTTTAGCTAGCAAATTAGATAAGAAAAAGCCAGTTTATGTGTATTGTTTGTCTGGTGGACGTTCCAATAAAGCTGCACAATATTTGTCGGAAAAAGGTTTCGAAGTATTTGATATTGAAGGAGGAATAATGAAATGGGAAGCATCAAATCTACCTTTAGTATCTGCCAACGAAAAAACAACAGGAATCAACCTTGACGCGTACGAATCTCTAACAAAAAGTCATCCAAAAGTGCTTGTTAACTTCTATGCGGAGTGGTGTGCTCCTTGCAAAGAATTGGCTCCAATAATTGATAAAATAGCTCAAAAGCAAGCAGATAATTTGAAGGTAATCAAGATTGACGCCGATGAAAACAAAGATTTACTTAAGCAACTGGGAATCTCAGGAATTCCCCAATTGTATATATTTAAAGATGGCCAAAAAACTTGGTCAAAATCTGGTTTAACTACTCTTAAAACTTTAGAGAAAAAATTAAAATAATGATGAATACTGCTACACTTATTATCGCTACATTATTTGGAAGTAGTGCCATCATCTTAGGCGCTTTTGGTGCTCATGCATTCAAGAAACTTATTTCAGCCGAAAAGTTAGCATCTTTTGAAGTAGGTGTTCGTTATCAAATGTATTCGACATTGATTTTACTGATTCTTGGATTTCAATTAAATTTTGATATTTATAGTGAACGCCTAGCTGTATATGGTATTACCGCAGGAACGATTCTTTTCTCTTTTAGCATTTACTTTCTGTCATTCGCCGAATATTGGAAAAAGAATTTGAAATTCTTGGGTCCCATTACTCCCCTGGGAGGACTTTTAATGATCATTGGATGGGGAGCATTATTGATCTCATTTTTGAAATAAGAAGAAAGCCTTTCGCTTATATTTTTCGTTAAGACCTTTATAATCATTAATAAACTTTCAATAATAATTCTATAATCATCTATATTTTGCGAGCAGATTTGTATATTGAATGATATCTTAATAAAAAAATAAAAGTCTAATAACCAATGAAAACTTTAGATATACAGCAAGAAACCGATTTATTAAATATTCTGGAAAAAAGATTTCACAAAAATTCCCACCGTCATCCCGAAGTGAAATGGGAAGAAGTCTATAAAAAATTAAAAGATAGTCCTCTAAAACTAAGTATATTATTCAGAATGGAAGAAACAGGTGGCGAACCTGATGTCATTTGCTGGGAAGGTAATGACAATGAAATAGTATTTGTAGATTGTGTTACAGAAACGCCGAAAGGAAGACGCAGTATTTGCTATGATCACGAAGCATTAGAAGCACGAAAGCAATATAAACCAGAAAATTCGGCAATCAATATGGCTGAGGAAATAGGAATAGAATTGCTAGATGAGAATCAATATTTTGAATTACAAAAATTTGGAGAATTTGATCTCAAGACCTCCAGCTGGATTAAAACTCCGAAAGAAATACGGGATCGCGGCGGAGCACTTTTTGGAGATAAAAGATTTGGTCGCCTATTTATTTACCACAATGGCGCTGATTCATATTATGGCGTTAGAGGTTTTAGAGGTTTTCTTCGCGTGTAATTTTCACTCCAAATAACTATCCATCTGTTCAATATTTCCTGATAAGTAAAAGAAATCTGATGATGCTATTCAAAAAATTAGGCTTTAATGCCCAAAACAAAATTAAAACCACAACGCTAGTTTTCTCCGTACTTTGTTTGATTCTTTTGACTAATCTTCAGGAACGCATGATGATCAAAAGAGTAAACGAGACAGTAACTTCTATTTACGAAGATAGAGTCGTGGTTGGCAATTATATCTTACTACTTTCTTACCATGTTGAAGAAATTATCCATCATCTTCAATCTAATGATCTTTCAGTCACTAAAGATGTTAAAACTATTCTTGATCAGATTGATTCGATAAATATCAAATATGATAAGACTTATCTGACAGAAATAGAAAAAGATAATTTTACAAGATTCACTTCTCTCATCACTGAGATGAAGAAACCCACTACTACATTAAAAAATCAAGAAGCTTTGCAGCAAAGTGTAGAAGCACTTCAAATCCTAAAAAAGTTATCTTCTATTCAGGTCGATGAAGGAAAAAATAAGTTAGATGAAGTCTTGAGCATGACAAATACGAGAAGTATACTCTCCTATTTAGAGATTGTGATAATCATTATTATTTCTATACTCATACAGAAAATCGTATTATCCGCAAAACCATTAGCAGTCAAAAAGCAAACTAATGATCATCATTTAAATTAAAAGTCACTTAATATAATCCACACAACTCATTGATTATCAACAGAAGGCACTAAAATTTTATTAAAATACAATATTTTGTGTATATTGCAAGACTGAATGTAAAACCCATTTTTACTAAAGTATTCTATCTATTGAACAAACATATGAGCAAAATATCTGTGCTTTATGTAGACGATGAAGAAAACAACTTGTTTTCTTTCAAAGCTACTTTCCGTCTTAAGTATAATGTACATACCGCTATTAGTGGTAATGAAGCATTAGAAATTATTAAATCAACGCCTATCGACATCATTATTACCGATCAGAGAATGCCAGAAATGACAGGTGTTGAATTTTTAGAAAAGGTTATAGATATCAATGCGGAGCCAATACGTATTTTGCTAACTGGCTATACGGACATGGGAGCAGTAATAGATGCTGTCAACAAAGGAAAAATCTTTCATTATCTGACTAAACCATGGAGCGAAGAAGAATTGGATGATACGATTCAACGCGCTTATCAAATCTATTCAGATCGGAAATCCACAATGGAAAAATTTTCGCAGCTGGAAGTATCAAATGAACAATTGGAATTTCTATTAAGACAAAAGCTTTTGTCTTAATAGAAAAGCTATTTACTAGGAATCTGAATAGTAAATTTAGTTCCTTTTCCTAATTCAGATTCGACTTGTATAGTTCCCTTGATCTTGATTAGAGCGGTATTCACATTGTATAATCCAAATCCCATACCTTGTGACTGATTGCTCGCTCTATAAAATAATTTAAAAATTTCTTCTTTAGCCTCTGTTGGAATACCAATACCATTATCTTTTACTTCAATGGTGGCTATTCCTTTAGCTACTTTTATTGTTACATGTATAAATTTATTAGCTTCGCCTTCTCTTTGGTATTTGAAAGCATTACTCAATAAATTGTGCATGATAAGCTCAATTAAAGAAATATCACTTTTGAAATTAGTAGGTTGATCTACTTCAACTTTAAAATCAATTTGCGTTCGCTCTACGGATACTTGATAAAATTCCCTCAGATTATTAGCGACTTCATTAAAATCAATATCTTTTAAAAGCAACTCTCCTCTTCGCAATAAATAATAATCCCTTAAACTGTCGATATATTGATCAAGCTTCAATATAGAGCCTTGCATCATCTTCAACAGTTCATGAATATCTTTCACTTTATCATAGCCTAAAGCATACGTAATCGCAGACAAAACACCAGTCAATGGATCTCTAAGATCATGGCTAATACTGTAGGCAAACTTATCCAATTCATCATACGCTTTTTGCAATTCTTCATTGCGAACATCTAATAAAGAGGTTGCGATGTAAAACTTATTAGCTTCTTCTATAGAAGAGATAATATCTTCATTGATCCAAGGTTTACGAACGAATTTGAATATATTTCCTCTGTTGATGGCATCAATAACTACACTCATATCTGCATATGCAGTCAGTAGAATGCGTATTGGTCGAGGATATTCCTTTCTTACTCGCGCAAGAAAATCTACCCCCAATTCATCAGGCATACGTTGATCACAGAAAATGATTCTTATATTAGGATTCTCTGCTAATATTTTTTCTGCTTCCTTTGTGTTGGAAGCTATATGGATGATGTAATCCAATCTGAAATTTGCTTTAAATCCCAACAGGTTATTTACCTCATCATCAACATACAAGATTTCAACTTTTTCCATAATACTCATTTAACTAAACAGTCTGCTTTATTGGAATAACGATAATAAAAGTCGTTCCTTCGCCTACTTCAGACTCAATTAATATTTTTCCATTGTGCTTGTCTACCGTATTGTATGCAATAGACATGCCCAGTCCTGTCCCTTCACCCACATCTTTGGTTGTAAAGAATGGTTCGAAAATTCTATTCTTGATATCTTCAGGTATACCTATTCCATTATCAGCTATCTTGATGAATATAGAATTACCATCCTCGTACAGACCTGTAGTTATTTGTAATTCGCCCCCATAATCTTCTGAAAATTTCTTATCAATGGCATATATAGCATTCGAAAGGATATTTAGAAACACTTGATTCAATTTCCCTGCGTAACATTCCACAAAAGGGATATCACCATAGGATTTGCTCACCTTGATTTTATCTTTAACTAAACTATTCAAGATGACCATCGTCGATTCTACACCTTCGTTGATATCGGCAAATTTTAAAGTATCTTCATCTACTCGTGAGAATACCCTTAAACTTTTCACAATCTCTGCCGTGCGACTTGCTCCTTCGTGCATACCCTTAAGCAAGAATTCCACCTCTGTCTTTAGGTAGTCCATATCGAGCTCATGCTTATATTTTTGAATCCAAGTAGATTTTTCTTCAAAAGACAGCTCTGCGTTCAATGCTAAGCTTTCGAATTCTTTAATGGCTTCCCAAATCATATCTATATCTCGACGCAAAGGAGCTACGTTGGAGGTTACAAAATTGATTGGATTGTTTATTTCATGCGCCACGCCCGCTGTAAGCTGACCTAATGATGCCATTTTTTCCGCTTCCACCAGTTGAGATTGTGTTTCTTTCAAATGCGTAAGCGTTGTTTGCAAAGACTCATTACTTTCCGTCAATTCTCGCGTGCGTTCTTCTACTTTTTGTTCTAACATTACATTCTGCTCTCTAATTAATCGTTCATTGTCCAGTAGTATTTTAAGTGCTTTGGATTGGGATTCTTCTTTCTCTTTGCGATAGACATTTATTTTATCCCCAAGGGCGAATGACAGGAGAATTGCCTCAATTACCGACCCTACTTGAATAGAACGTAAAGTAAAAAAGTTGTACGGTAACACATTAAAATCTTTGAGCACATACACTAATACACTAATTAAAAATATACACCATGCAAAAAGAAAATATTTTGTCTGTCGATATTTCTCGCGAGACAATCGAAAAGCTAATACCAATACGATCGTAGATCCTCCACCAGCAACAATATTGACCATTTTGTAGGCTGGAGTTATTATTCCCGCGAGTAATAATCCAATAGCGATAAGGTAACCACCTATAAAAATATTCAATAGCTTATTGAATCTTGGAGATTCCTCTTTCGTTTGTAAAAATGACTTAACGAAAAATATCGCTGCCAATCCAGAAAGAGCTCCAGTCAAAGTTAAAAGGCGACTTTTAATCCAAGTGCTTTCTATAGCCAACAGTGGCTCCAATAATCCTAGAATGGCCAATTGTGCTACTACTACCCAAAAGATATAGTTTACATAGGTGAAATAATGTGATTCTCGTGTGGAGAAATAAAGAAAAATATTATAGAGAATCATGGAAAGCATGAGACCTATATATATTGCCGAGAAAATATCCGATTGCAATAAAGTATCAAACAAGCTTTCGGGACTATGGATAGAAATCGGTGCAGAAAGCTGTGTATGATTAAAAAGTTTTAAATAACATTCTACTTGTTCACCTTTTTTAACCGGAACTTCAAATAGGTAGAATTGATGATGGAATTCAAATTTCTTTCTAGATATCCTCGCATCTGCATTTAAACTATCGACTTTGCCATTATGAACCCAATAAAAGACTACTTCATCAATACCAACTTGGGAAAGATTAATAACTAAATCGTCTATATCGCAAACATTTTTTACCGAAAAACGAATCCAATTATTCGAACCATCCACACCCAGGTTAGGTACATCTTGATTACTATCAACAAACTTATTTCCCATTTGAACAATCTGTTCAAAAGAGAGTGTTCGCGTAGGATCCTTTAAAATAGAAATATTTTTACCTATATATTTGCCATTACTTTCTTTTGAGAAAACAACGGGACTATAAGCAAATGCGTTTAAATAAGACGCGAATATTAATATAACTAAAAGAATAACTCTAAAATTCATAGGAAGATTGTATATAGATTATTCCTCAGTTCTTATCAAACTTTCTACATCGACATAATGTCTTGCAGATGGGACAGAATGTCCCAGTAATATTTCACGACATACTGTAGTGGTAATAGCCCCTCCTAGAAACACCTCAGAGGCCAATTGTGGCCATGATGCTAATGATTTATTTATTTCTGGTAGAGATTGTTTCATCCTGTTCGAAAGATTAGCAGCATTCACTATTTTCATCAGATAGCCCATTTTTTCTTCTGGGGATAATGTAGAAAGTTTTTCCGCTGTTAATCCATCCGCTAAACCATGAAACAAGGGCCTTCCAGGTTCCAAATCAAATCGCTCAATATCCAACATTCCTTTATCATTGGTATCCATCACAACAGGAATACCAGCTTTACGCGCTTCTAATCTACTTTTTATTTTGACTTCAAAACTATCGCACACCTCAACTAATACATCTACGCCTCCGTTGCCTTTCAAAAAAGCCTCAAAATTATTTTCTGCGACACCTTCCGGATAGATTTCTACATCAAGAAAAGGATCTATCTCTGCAATTTCTCGTGCTGCAATGACTACTTTGGGTACCGAAAGATTGAAAACCCCCGCACGAAGTCTATTCATATTGCTCAAATCCAGCGAATCAAAATCAGCTAACCTTAAACTTCCACAAATACGCTCCATCGCAATGGTTAGTGCTATAGACTGTCCTACAGACAAACCAATTACACCAATCTTTTTAGAAGCTAACTTCTGTTGTTCTTCTTTAGAAATTTTTAGCTGATTACGATTTGTTCTTACCTCAATAAACTCCCTCTCATCCAGAATATGAACCAATGACTTTCTCCAAGGATAATATACCCAGACACCAAACTCCTCGACAGTTTTATTTCCTAGAATTTCTTTTCGTAACACTTCCGCTTCTTGCTCACTCACGCCCATCGGGAAACGGCAACGAATTAATTCTTTAATCTGTCTTTCAATTTCATCGTACGTAAAAGCAATATCACCTATTTTTTTAAGGTCATTCAAAGCGTCCTTTTCTTCTTTATTCGAAATACGGAAGAAAGTAGGTTTATAAGGAAATTGGTTTTCCAAGATGTCTTTCATATTTATAGCGTCAATATTTGTTTAGTTACATTATTTGAATATCGCTGTCCTCCGCATACTTATCCAATCCAGCTCTTCTAGGAGCATTGGCTATCACCTCATTGATATCCCAACTTCCTTTAAGATCAAGTTCCAGTTGATATTGAATTTCAATTTCCTTGGAACGTAACATTTCGATTCGAGTGCAATTTTGGGTATTACGTAAGGCTAAAATTGCATTCTTATCTTCCTCGGAAGCCAATTCCAAGGTATTAACATCCTCCAAAATCATTGTTGTCGCTAAGAGATCCAATTTGGGATAATAAAATGTACCATTATTTCCTACACCAGTTTCCTGCCTATATCCTACACTTTTTGTAAGATTGATAGTATAAGGAGCACATAAGGCGAACAAGGATTTGATGCCTATATGAGGAGCAATCGCGATAGCAGCTCTTGTCAAAAAAATACTGCCAATTCCGTATCCAGCAATTTCTCGCGAGTTCCAAAGACCGCAACCTTCGCCAGTTCCTTCTTGTCCGTACTCCCATACCAAATCAAAAATCTTAGGATCCATCTTTCCAGTAGCTTCCTCAATAGGAAGAGGTTGATTACCTCCAGCTACATGTATACGCGCACCACCATAGACGTTTTCACCGTCTAATGATTCTACAATAAGTACAAATGCGGCGGGATTATACATCCAATCGTTTTTGGATGAAGTAACTTTTTTTACGCCAATCGCTGTGAGGACGTGTTCATGCCCCGCAATAAAGCGTTCGCAAGTTTTCGGATCATCTATAGCTCTAAAAGCTCTTAATCGTACTACAGGCCTTCCTTCTTTGAATACTAGTGCCACTTTAAAATAATCAATAAAATGAAATGTATAATATATTGAATGTCAACAAAGCTACTTCATTAACAATCCATACGGTTATAATAGATTCTCGTTATATTTATCCAAAATCTGATAAATCCCTTCCCTATCAATCGGTTTGATTATATATTCTTTGATGAATTTATATTCTTGTAATTTTCCTATATCTAATGAACTTTTTGAAGAACTAACTATGTATATCGGTGCGGTATGAATAAATTCAAAGCTATTAACCACCAGGTTTTCTACTAATTCCCAACCATTCATAAATGGCATATTAATATCAATGAAAACCATATCAGGATATAAATTAGGCGCATCTTTTATCGACAAAAAATGATCCCAAGCTTTTTTACCGTCCGAAAAAACTTCCACATCTATCTTTCTAGAAGGATAATCTTCCAGAAATTTTTTAAATAAGAAACAGAAGATAGCGTTATCTTCTACTAGCGTTACGCGCATTGAACTCATAGGTAGTAATCCCTTTTGTACTAATTTATTATGTATTGCTACAATATTCTAATAATAACCATCCGAGCTACTATCAAATAATACTTCACAGGTCATTCACAATAAAACTCTAGAATACAAAAGGTTAGATTGAATCGATTATCTACAATAATCAAAATGTTTTCATAGCAAATATATCCTAATATTCCCCAAAAAGAATGATTAGTCTACTGCAAAATACAAAAACTTTTTATTAGCCCATAAAAGATTTGAATAATATTAGATATAAACTATGATATTTTTAAATATCCTGCGCAATAGCGAATCCCGCCGCCCAAGCCCATTGGAAATTATAGCCACCAAGCCAACCTGTAATGTCAACAGCTTCACCACCGAAATATAAACCAGGATTTTTCTTTGACTCCAAAGTTTTAGGGTTTAATTCTGAAGTAGAAATACCTCCACGCATCACCTCAGCCTTGTCATAACCTTTGTCACCAGCTGGTTTGACTTTGAATTTGTGAATAGTTTCGACTATTAGCTTTGCATCAGCTTTACTCAGCGAAGCAATTTTAATATCCAATGGCAAGAATTTACCCAATGCATCGACCATTTTTTTAGTAAAGTAATCGTTTAGCATCTGCCCTACCAAACGCTTACCGCCACTGTTGCGCTCTTGCTTAATGACATCTTCTAATTTGAATTTTGGAAGCAAATCAATTGTAAAAGTTTCACCAGCTCTCCAATATGAGGAAATCTGCAAAACAGCAGGTCCACTCAAGCCCCAATGTGTGAAAAGAATATTCTCTTCAAACGAAATCTTATCATTGTACACACGCGCAAAAACGGAATTACCTGATAAAGAAGCATACCAGTCTGCGTCTTTTCCGGTAATCGTCAACGGAACCAAAGCAGGCGCAGTTTGTACGATTTCCAACTCAAACTGACGCGCTACACGTAATGCAAAATCCGAAGCGCCTAACTTTTGAACAGGCAAACCACCTGAAGCAAAAACTACTTTCTTAGATTGCAAAACTTCTTCTTTGCCATTCCGTTCTATCGAGAGCTCATAGCCGCTTTCAACTTTTCGAGCAGCTTTTACCAATGCATTCAGCCATAAATCTTGTCCTGTTTCAAAAAGCAATTTGGTAAAAGTAGCGACTATATCCTTAGCCTTATTCGTTGTTGGAAAAAGTTGACCTAATGTCTTTTCTTGCGGTTTAATACCTCCAAAATTTTCAAAAAACTGAATGGTATCTTCTACTGTCCATTGTGAAAAGACAGTATTTAAAAATTTTGGATTTTCAGAAACGAAATTTTCTACGGAAGTGCCTAGATTGGTATAATTACAACGTCCTCCACCTGAGATGAGAATCTTAGCACCTGGCTTTTCATTGCGCTCGAGAACTAACGTTTTCTTGCCCAACAATCCTGCCTGTGCAGCACACATCAATCCACAAGCTCCCGCACCAATTATTATTGCGTCGTAATTCACCACTATTTTTCTATTAGAATGCCAAAGATAGGTCGTCTTAGGAAATATGGCAAGTTAATAATAAGTAAAAAGTTAGAAGTAGGAAATTAGAAATAGAAAATAAAAACGTTATTGTTCCCAGTCACTTCAACGAAAGGAGAAGTCTATTATTCGATCTCTAACCATATTTCTTTTCGCTTGAAAAAATGAAAAGATATAGAGAATGAAAACAAAAATCCCGAAGTATACCTAACTCCGGGATTTTAATAAACTAATATTTTGAAGAAATCAGTTCACCTTCAACTGGTACAGTTCTTTTTTCTCGCCAAGAAATATCACCCAACTCCAAAATACGAATTACATCTCGAGCTTCTTCTGGCTTGATATATAAAGCCTCTTCTCCACGCAAAGTAGCTACTATATTCTTATAAAAATCCTGCCCTGTACCCACTTCGCTTAATACATATTCTTGTACATCTTTTCCATTTTCCAACAAAGACAAGGAACCTTGTATATCAGCTGGCTCTACTCCCCAATCCGCCTTTGATTCTGGTCTTACACCTGCACGGAGTAAATTCTCTTGAGGGTCTACACCTCGTTTTACAAAAGAACCATTCATACCATAGATAGCAAATCGAGGTGTAGGTTCTTTCGCTAGCATTTGACCTTTTAAGGTTACTTTTAGTCTTGGATAAGATAAGATATATTCGAAATCGTCAATTGCTTCCGCACCGTCCCGCTGTACCCGTAGATCGGCAAACACCGATTCGGGATGACCAAATAACTGCAAAGCTTGGTCTATCAAATGTGCACCTAAATCGTAATGTATTCCTGATCCTGGACCTGCTTGCTCGCGCCACGCGCCTGGTCTTAAAAAATTACGGAAACGGTCAAATCGAGCTTCATAACTCACTACTCGACCCAATCGACCTTCTGCTAACACACGTTTAACCGTTTTATAATCGGAATGAAAACGTGCATTATGATGAACAGAGAGTAACAATCCCTTTTCTTTTGCTAATGCAATTAACTCATCCGCTTCTGTTGTAGTATTAGTGAATGGCTTTTCTACAATGACATGTTTACCAGCTTCCAAAGCTTGTTTTGTCAGACTGTAGTGCACATCATTGGATGTCGCTACTACTACAATATCCACTTCGGGATCATTAATAATATCATCAGCTGATAATCCCCCAATCGCATCAGGGTAACGCTCAGCTAACATTTTTTGTTGCTCCTCTTTACGAGCTGTTACTTTATATAATTGTAAATCTGGATTGCTTGCAATAAATGGCGCATGAAAAACATGTCCCCCAATTGAAAAACCAATTAATCCTACTTTATATCTTTTCATAATTTTATTGTTACATATAAGATGCCAAATATAGTCAGCTATAAGCGCAAAAAAAATAATCTAACCCAAATAGGTTAGATTATTTCACTAAGTATATTTAGAAATAATGAATTACATTCTATCCGGAACTTGAATTCCTAACAATCGCATAGATTCTGCGATTACTTTCGCTGCTGAAGCCGATAAGTGTAAACGGAAAGTTTTCACGTTAGCATCTTCTGCTTTCAGGATTGTCTCTTCGTGATAGAATTTATTGTATAATCTAGCGACTTCGTATGCAAAGTTTGCTAATTGCGCTGGCGAAAATTCTTTTGCAGAAGCCTCGATTACATTCGGGAACTCAGCTAAAGCTTGAATCAAATCACGTTCGTATGAAGATATTGTTGCAGGTACAGTTACCGCAACATCAGTTGTGAATTCCGCTTTGCGTAATACCGATTTGATACGAGCGTGCGTATATTGAATAAAAGGACCTGTATGACCTTGGAAATCCACCGATTCATTCGGGTCAAACAATAGACGTTTCTTAGGGTCAACTTTCAACAAGAAGTATTTCAAAGCCCCCATACCAATAGTATTGTATAACTCTAACTTCTCTTCTTCTGAAAATCCTTCTGTTTTACCTAATTCTTCCGTACGAGATTGAGCGGTTTCAATCATTTCAGCCATCAAATCATCAGCATCCACCACTGTTCCTTCACGAGATTTCATCTTACCTGATGGTAAATCCACCATACCGTAGGACAAGTGGAACATACCCTCAGCCCAAGACTTACCTAATTTTTTCAAAATAGTAAACAACACTTTGAAGTGATAATCTTGCTCATTACCTACGACGTAGATTGATTCGTCCATGCCGAACTCATCGTATTTCAATTGTGCTGTACCTAAATCTTGTGTGATATACACCGAAGTTCCATCACCACGTAAAACCAATTTTTGGTCTAAACCTTCATCCGTCAAATCAATCCACACGGAGTTGTCTTCTTTCTTGAAGAAAACACCTTTGTCAAGACCTTCTTGGATAATATCTTTACCTAGTAAGTAGGTATTTGATTCATAATAAAACTTATCAAAGTTAACGCCCAATTGGTTATATGTTTTCTCAAAACCAGCATACACCCAACCGTTCATCATCGTCCACAAAGCAATAACTTCTTTATTGCCTGCTTCCCATTGACGCAACATTTCTTGCGTTTCCAACATCAAAGGCGCATTTTTCTTTGCTTCCTCTTCTGTTTGTCCTTCTGCTTTTAAGGCTTCGATTTCTTTCTTGTATTCTTTGTCAAATACCACATAGTATTTACCTACTAAATGGTCACCTTTCAAGCCTGAGGATTCGGGTGTTTCGCCATTACCAAATTTCTGCCAAGCCAACATAGACTTACAGATGTGGATACCACGGTCATTTACCAAGTTCGCCTTTATAATATCGTAACCATAAGCTTTCAAAATCTCCGCTACCGAATAACCTAACAGGTTGTTGCGGATGTGACCTAAGTGCAAGGGTTTATTGGTATTAGGCGAAGAATATTCCACCATTAACTTTTTACCATTTGCTGGGAACTTACCAAAGTTTTCAGCTACGATTGTATTATTCAATAAAGCAATCCAATAGGTATCCGATAAAGAGATATTTAAGAATCCTTTTATCACATTGAATGCCGAAATAGGATCTATATTTTGTTGTAAATACTCCCCTATCTCTGTACCAGTTTGTTCTGGTGATTTTTTCGAAAAACGAGTTACTGGAAAAGTAACGATAGTAATTTGACCTTCAAATTCTTTTCTCGTCTCTTGCAGAGAAATCTGTGTTTCTGGAATATCAGCACCATAAAGCGCTTTGACAGCGGCAACAGTTTGTTCAACTAGCGTTTGTTGTATCGAATTAGCCATGTAAATATTGCGTAATAATTCTATCTTTCTGATAATGAACAGGAAAAATAACACCCTAGGTATTTAGGTATTCATTTCGAAAGTATATCTTTGCAAAAATAATAAAAAATGCAGAGCTATCAGGAATTTCTTGACTTAAGTGTTGGTTTTCCCCAAGACGGATTCGAAATCATCGACGACGAATTGTATTTCCACGATTTGAACTTGATGGAAATGATTGAGACGTATGGCACGCCATTGCGTTTTACCTACCTACCTATTGTCAGTAAAAAAATACAACAAGCGAAAATCTTGTTTCAAACCGCAATTTTGAAACACAACTATCGCGGGTCTTATAAATACTGTTATTGTACGAAATCATCGCACTTCAAACATATTGTAGAAGAAGCGTTGAAAAATGATATCCACTTAGAGACTTCATCAGCCTTTGATATGCCGATGATTGATTCTTTGGAGCGTCAAGGTACGGTAACTAAAGATATTACTGTCATCTGTAATGGTTTCAAAACATATCAATACAAGCAGTACATTATTGATATGATTCATGATGGATACAAGAATATCATACCAGTATTGGATAATAAAGAAGAATTCAACTTGTACGATGATGAAATCGAATTAGAAGAGCCTTGTGCTTTGGGTATTCGTATTGCATCAGAAGAGCAACCAGATTCTCAATTCTATACTTCACGTTTAGGTATTCGTCAAGAAGATGTTATTGAATTTTACAATAACAAAATTGCAGATAACCCTAATTTCAAAGTGAAATTATTGCACTTCTTCATTAACTCAGGTATCTCGGATACACCATATTACTGGAATGAGTTGGAGAAATACGTAACACTTTACTGTAAATTCAAGAAAATCAATCCAGATTTGGATACATTGGATATCGGTGGAGGTATGCCTTTCAAAGATTCATTGGTTCATGATTTCGACTATGAATACATGGTGAATGAAATCGTAAACCGCATCAAACAAATCTGTGCGCACCACGAAGTAATGGAACCAGATATCATTACTGAATTTGGTAAATACACCGTGGCCGAAGCTTCAGGCATCTTATACAAGGTATTAGGCCGTAAACAACAAAATGACCGTGAAAAATGGTTTATGATTGATGGTTCGTTCATCACCAACTTACCTGATGTTTGGGCGTTGAATCAAAAATACATTTTGTTGCCAATAAATAACTGGGATTCGGAATATGAACGTGTCAACTTAGGTGGTATCACATGTGATGGTCAAGATTATTACAATCAAGAGGCACACATGAACTCCGTATTTATGCCTAAAACTCGTAAAGTACAATATCTAGGATTCTTCCATACGGGTGCTTACCAAGACGTATTATCTGGTTATGGTGGTATTCACCACTGTTTGTTGCCATCACCTAAGCACGTATTGATACGTCGCAATAGAGACGAAACTTTCAACTATGAAGTTTTCGGTGAAGAGCAAAACTCCAAACAAGTAATGAAACTATTGGGATACCAATAGAAAAGATAAAAGAAACGCTGTTCAAAATCTGAACAGCGTTTTTTGTTTATTACTAATGGAGAATTTAAATTATTTAATCGCAACAGGTACGAATACAATTTCTTTATACCCATCTTTTTCGTACAATACGCCAATCGAATTCTTCTTCAATAAAACTATATCGCTATAGGCAGCATATGCCCCTCCTTTATATCCCTCCGGACTTTTCGCTACTACTTTGTTAAAATGCCAGGTTTTGCCTTGATCTTTGGATAAGCGTAAAGTCAAGTTATCTCGTTTATTTTCATCAGCGGCATTGCTGTGTGCCAGGATAAATTTCTTACCTTTTTTCCATGATAATACCGATGCTTGATTTATGGGATCAGGAAGATTAGTATCAGGAGCTGAAGAAATCCAAGTTTGACCGCCATCATGAGAAATAGAAATGATACGTGTTTTCGGGGTGTAAGATTGATTTCTAGACGACATATACACGGAATTCTCTCCTATTTGCGCCGCTAAAGATTCATTTGTACTGGCAAAAGGAACTTTCTCACTCAACTTAAAAGTTTTACCATGGTCATCCGAATAGTAGGCATGTGCATTCCAATCCTTATTTCCAGGAAGTGGATCCCCAGCATTGTGATTGCCTGCGATATAAATTCTTCCTTTGTTTGGTCCAGACACAAACTGAAAACCATGTCCTGGCGTATTAGCATACGTACGCCAATCTTCTTTGAAGTTGTATTCAGGATTGATTTGTGGTTGCTTTGGCCTATGCACTTGTGCTGTAATATTTACAGGCTGAGACCAAGATTGACCACCATCATTCGATACGATGTACCATACCTCTCGCAAGCCTTTCCCTTTGCGCACATCTCCTTCGTGGTCATTTCCCGTATTGTAAAATAAGAAAACTCTACCTTTTGGATATGCTGGATCTAACAAGTCCACTACTGGAGCTGGATTACCTGCTTGCAATTTGTCATAATCGACAGCAATTTGAAGTTTGCCCCAAGTCTTTCCGCCATCTTTACTTACCTTATATACAATATCTACATTTCCAAAATCGCCAGCATGATCCACACGGCCTTCCGAAAAAGCAATTAAATCTCCTGATTTTCCTTTCACAATAGCTGGAATACGATAACTCGCATAGCCATCATCTCCAGATTTGAAAACAGTCACATCCTGCGCCATCAGCACAAAAGAAGCCGTGATAGCACAGACACTTAAAAATAGTTTCTTCATAGTATTTAGTGTTTATTTATTTATTTCTTCTTCAACAGGAATAAACGTGAACATCCATTTTGCAGGATTGTCCCAAGTTCTTCCTCTAAACTCTGCTACTGGCAATTTCAATAGCACCTCATTGCAACCTTTTTTCAACGAAATCATCGTTGGCTCTCGGTAAGAATACCCTTCATCAAGCAACGGCACTTCCAATTCACCTTTCTGTCCTGCTTGCTTCCAAACAGGAGGTGCAATACGCTGACCATTTACAAAAGCTTGACTGCCTTTATTATCCCAAGTATCTAATTCTGGTGTATCCGTCAAGTAAGATCTAGAGTGATTATTGAATCCAATCCAAAAAGGTTTTACCATATCTTTATCTGCCCAAATTTTTGTTCGCGCGTAATACGTCGTATTAGCTTTTGGATTTTGAATAGCAGTCTGAATAATATTCCCAAACCAATGCTTCAATATCACCGTGCCTCCTTCAATACTTTGATCAACTTCTAAGTTCGAATCAAAAGGGTTTTGTTCTGGTTCAAAAGATTTATGTACATCTCCTTCATTCGCATAAGGACCGATCAATTCCCATTTAATACCTATTTGCGAAACATAAGGGAATGGTCTATCTTGGAAATATTGCTTTTTATGATGCATTAATCGCTTTTCAAATTCAACAAAATCAGTATAATCTGAATCATCAGAAGATACGATATTGGCTAACCAACCTGCACGACCTCCACCCTGCCAAATACGCTCGGCAAAGGTCAAGAGCGCTGGATAAATAGCACTATGATAAAACATGTCTATAGGTTTTGCAACCGCTCTATCCGGCCACGAACATAAGGTAGCACCTATTAAGTTTTTATGTTCCTTATCCACTTCACCTACTTGTCGGTGATAAAGTGTGGTTACCGTTTCCAACGGATCCATATGATTAATGTACAAATGTTTGGATTCGATATACACCAAATCTCCTTTTTCTTCAATCAATCTTGGACCGCCCATCCACATCTGACGAATAGTTTGAGGTTTTAAATTACTACCCGGATCCCAGCCTATCGTCTTTTTATAACCCAATTGTTCAACAAATCGAGTTATCTCAGGCATAATGTTTTTGTTTGTAATTTTTACTTCATCCCCACCGATGTGAAAGATTTCCAATTCAGGAAAATTCTGTCTGAATTCAGCTAAAAGTTCTTTAATATATTTAATCCCTTCTTCGGATTGCATGTCAACACCAAAGAATCGTTTGAATGCCGCACTGTGTCCCGGCATATCAATTTCAGGCAGCAACGTGATATGTCGCTCCTTACAATATTGGATTAACTCTTTAAAATCTTGCTTCGTATAATATTGTCCTTTCCAACGCGTCATCACAGAAGCATCTGTTAAACCTGGATATTTATCACTTTGCAAACGCCAAGCAATATCTTCCGTAAAGTGAAAATGCAATACATTCAATTTGTATTGGGCCATCACATCGATTTGCTCTTTAATCATTTCCATTGGTTGGAAATTTCGTCCTACATCGATTAAATAAGCTCTCCACGAAAAAGCAGGTTCATCTTGAATATTAGCAAACTGAATTTTCTTATGGTCAACAGAAAATTGTCGCAATGTTTGTAAACCATAGAAAATTCCTCTTGGTGAATGTGATGTTATTTTTATTTCTTTACTATTAATCAAAAGATTATACGCATCTTCCTTTCCTATTTGTTGAGTTGAAATAGCAAGATTGATAGCAGGAATTCCTTTTCTTTTTTGAACAATCTTAATGCCCCAATCATTAAGAATAGAAGTTAAAAGCTTATATTCATTCGCTAAATTTATATTAGCGTCATTGATATAAACACCTTTACTCAGGTCTAATTTTCCCTCAGCCCATTCCGCTTTTATAGGCTTAGGAATAATATTCTCTTGACTCAAACACCATATTGGCGTATGCAAAATAAACAAAGCGATAATGAAATAAATCATTCTTAATATCATAATTCTATCTTAATCGATTTTTAAACTAAATGTAGAAACAGGTACTCCCGAATCGCTAATTAAATTTCCCTCACTATAAGGTTTATATCCATATTGTATATATTTAATCAAGCGAGAATCTATGGGAATGACAATGCAGTTTTGTTCTATTTTAGCATGGTTCACTTCTACTATTTCCCCCATGTACGTGACATATTGAAGTTCAGAAATGGACTTACCATCGATTGTTCTTAAACTCTTACAGTTATTAAATTCTACAACAAGCTTATTCTTATCTTTTTTGTAAGTAATTGGTTGAGGAGAATCAGCAATAATATTTTCCTTATAACTATGTTGTCTGATCAAATCAGCCAACCTCTTCCCCACAATTAACTTATTCATAGGATGTACATCAGTAGGATGTCCGACATCCGAAGATACTGCCATGTATACATGGGGAATAGCATTAGACAATCTGCGTTGCGAATCTCTAAAATCTGGCCAAGAAGGTCTATTGATACTTGATAATTGAACAAAATAGAAAGGTAGGTCTGCTTTAAAAGCTTTTCGCCAAGAATCGACCATAACCTTGAAAACATATTCATGATGTTCAATATTATGTGCATTGCTTTCACCTTGATACCACAATATACCTTTCACCTTCGTATCCAGCCATTTTGACAAGCCTGCCTCGAAATTGTAAGAAGGATCATATGGATGACGCTGATGTTTTACTACAGATTGTGCAATATTTTTCGCCCCACGCTCACGACAAAAATCTTGGACGAAGTCCGAAGCTTTCCAAGTATGAATGTATGTCGCTAACAGGTTATCGTGTTCTAAAACTGTTCTAGGAATCCATGATTCAGTATTCGAACCTCCGACTGAAATATCAATGATACCAATAGGAACACCTTGCGATTTGTACAATTCTACAGCTGTCATATACGCTATTGCTGAGAATTCTGCTACGGATTCTTGAGTAGATTTTTGCCACTGTCCAATGAAATATTCCAACTCGTTTACTTTATCCAAAGTGTGGGAATCCCATGTTGTATTATAAGTTTCAACTAAATTTTTATTCTTAAAAATTCTGATTTTTTCAATTGAGTCTGTTTGATGTATTATAGTATCAGCTCTTAAAGCTGCACGCAAATGAAAAACCATATTAGACTGACCTGATGACAAATATACATCCCCAAATAACACATCACTTAAACTTATTATTTCCTTTGAAGCAGTTATATCAATGGTATAGGGACCGCCTGCAGACTGTGCAGGAATTTCAACTTCCCAATTCCCTAAATCACTAGCTATAGTAGTAAAGGTTTTCGAATTAAACTTAACATGGATTTTTTGACCTGCTGAAGATTTACCTTTTAATTTATTCACAACATGGCGTTGAAACACCATATGATTCCCCAAAGTCTCATGTAAAGATAACGGCTGTGTAATAGGGTTTAAATACAAAGAAACATTCTTCGCAAGCAATTCTGCTCCCCTTGCATTGGGATGTAAGTAATCATCAAATAAATCAATCCGTGATGCTAGAATTGCATGATTATCTATCAGCTTTGCGCAATTAGCTATCGCAATTCCAGGAATCAATGTTTGTATCTGATCAAACCAATCTCTCGTGCCTGACAAGAAACGACGATGACCACTAAAGATCGGAGTCATCTTACAGACGAATACTTCTAATTGGGGATTTACTTTCTTAAAATCATCAATTAAATTGCTATAATCCCCCAAAAATTCATTCTTGTAATTAGGCCAATTCCTAGGATCTGTATCATTCAAACCTAAAGCAACGACAATTATATCCGGCTTAAAGGCTAAAGCATCTTTATAAGCTTGTGTTTTGTGATAAGGATTATGCCCCTTTCGTAATAACGTGGCTCCTGAATGCCCAAAATTTCCTACCACAAATTCATCCCCCAATAATTGTTGTAATTGCGAAGGATAACTTTTACTCGAGTCTTGAATTCCATATCCTTTGGTAACCGAATCTCCAATACATGCTACTCGCTTCTTTGCAGAAACTTGCAAGACGATAAATAATAGACATATAAAAGAGAAACTCTTAAACAGGTTTTTCATTATATTTTGGTCTTAAAACTGCTAATTGAATTATTAATACCATCAACACAATAATAGCTAATAGTGCAAAATCTGTCCCCAAGTCGCCTTTATCTGCAGAAGCTCCTAATAAATTGGTAATATAAGCACCTGCAAATACACCCACCATATTCATAATACCATAAGCCGTAGCGCGATATTTAGAAGTTACAAATTGACAAAGAATAGGCATATTGTTCGCGTCAAACATTCCAAATCCAAATCCAAAGATTAATCCCGCACCTACAATCGCATAAATAGTACTACCATATCCAATCAAAATGACTGCAGGAATAGTCAAAGCTAAACCAATGGCACTAGTATAAACGCGCCCTTTTATATTTTTTTGAACCCATTTATCCGAAATAATACCACCAAAAATTACACCTAGCAAAGAAGAAAATGCGATAGTAATGGTAGACAGTGGACCAGCCTTTTCCATGGGAATATTTAGATTTTCAGCAAACAAAGTAGGGAGCCAGTTTTTAGTTGCCCAACCTGGTAAACTTGGCACAGCGAAATATAATAGGATTACCCAAAAGGCAATATTTCCAAAAAGAACAGTTATACCTTTGAAAATTGGAACCCTCTCTTGGAATTCTTTTACAGGCTGAGCTCTTTCTGTTGTTTCAAATAAAGTAAAACTTAAGATTAAAGCATAGGCTATTCCTATAAACCCGAAAATAATGAATGTATTCTGCCACGATAAACTCGACGCAACGGTGGCGCCAAAGCCGCCCAATGCCTGACCAAAGTATAATCCTGTCATATGTATTCCCACAGCCAAAGACCGCGTCTTGTCCGAATGATAATCAGCTATCAATGAAAGTGCTGCTGGAATATAAATAGCTTCACTAACTCCCATCACAGCGCGCAAAAAGTACAATTGCTCATACGAGGTAGCATAGCCCATAGTTAGTGTGACTCCAGACCATACAAATAAACTCGAAATGATTAACCATTTACGATTTATCTTATCCGCCAATATCCCAGCTATAGGGCTCATACAACCATATATCCAAAGGAAAATAGCCATTAGATTCCCAAATATCGCAGCACTTTCTAAAGATTTAATATCCAAAGCCATCGCAGGACGCATCGTGGATAATATTTGCCTATCCATGTAATTCAACAAGGCAACAAACCACAATAGACCTACTACGATCCAAGGATATATTTTGCTGTTTTTCATAATTTAGATGTTGGTTATAGGTTATTTTATTTTGCCGATTAAGATTTGATCCGTCCGTACTCCAGCCCTTATTTCTCCACTTGGTATAATTATCAAATCATCCTTCAAAATAGCAGTAGTAGTTACAGGACTTGCACCTTTGATAGGATCCGTTTTTTTCCAACTTTTGGTTTTTATATCATAAATCCAAACATCATGTACAAATCCGGGATGCGAACTTTGAATTGCATTTTTTTTACGTATTAAATCAGCTTTTTTAGTTTCATCCACTTCTAAATTAATAGCACCAATAAGTTCTTCTACCCTATGAAATGTTTTTGCATTATCCCCACCAATAAGAATGATATTTCCTTTATAAAAAACACCAACGCCTGCCGCTATCGCTTCTGGTAATGTGTCTACATTCGTAATTTTATTTGTTTCAATTTGTAATTCATACAACGCATTATAAATTTTACTTTTTGAATTCAAATTACGCTTGCGCCCTCCTGCAATATAAATACGAGAATCTCCATCACTTACCACCACAGCATGTGATACTGCATAAGGTAAGCTCGCATATTCCTCCCAATTGGCATACTTTGAAGATTTAATATTTAATCGATATATTTTATCGGAAACTTTATCAGCATTCTCTCCACCTACAAAATAAATATAATCTCCAACCTGCGTGGCAGCACCATTCGTCAAAGCTTCTGGTAAAAAGGATAAAGCTTTACGATGCAATTTATTACCTTTCATTAAATAACAGAATACATCAGCTGTGGCTTGCCCCATTCTTTCACCACCTATAGAATAAAATACCTTCCCAACAGTGACATTAGCACTATAAGCTAAACTATCTTCGAATACTTCAGTCTGCTTTAATTTCAAATGAGTATTAGCTATGGAATAATGGTATGACTCTTTAGTGTACTGCTTCGCTCCTCCCTCCCAAGGCATACCATTCGGAAAATTAGCGCCACCAGCAACTACTAATACATCTTCAGCAATCCCCGAAACTGGTCCTGCTACACCAGGATGATACCTCTCGCCAGTTGCTGGAAGTATTCCACCAACAGACCAATCTATTTTCAATTCGGGTTCAGACATAGAACAAGAGGATAAAACTATACTGAAAAGAAAAATTTTAGACACATACATTTAAGGTAGATTTGAAGTTTTCAAAACCTAAAGATGCGACATCTTGTTTGAATTTTTCGAAAGAATCGCTACTCATATTGGAAACGGGTAATCTAAACTCTCCACAATCCATTTCTACTAATTTCATATAGGCTTTCCCTGTCGCGATTCCTCCATATTTACCAAGTAAGCGAATCATATCAATTGATTTTTGTTGCAAGACATTCGCTTTATCCAAATCACCTTGTTGATAGGCTTGAATCAAATCATGATATAAGGGCGCAGCATAATTATAGGTACTACCTACAGCACCTTTACAACCTAAAACTAGAGAAGATAACATATTTTCATCCCTTCCCCACAACATATTGTATTTACCATTTTGGTAATTCATGCACGATAAGAAATCCATAAAATCTTCATGTGTATATTTAATACCTGAGAAAGTTGGGATTTTACCGTCTATTTCCTGCAACAAATCATACATCGAATAATTCCCTCCCGTTAACACGGGAATATGATAGTAATAGAAAGCGGTACGAGGAGCAACTGCAGCAATTTCCTTACAGCATTTAGCTAATTGAACTACATCAGCTGGCTTGAAATAAAAAGGTGAAGTGAAAGAAATAGCATCGGCTCCTACTTCTTCCGAAATCTTTGCCAATTCTTTACATTCTTTTATATTAGTTCCGCCTAAAAACATGATCAATGCAAAATCTGGATCTTCTTTAGTGATTGTTCTCCAGGCTTTAAGCACTTCTACTTTCTCCGCAAAAGTCAAAGAAACTCCTTCACCAGTAGAACCACATATAAAAGCACCTTTCACGCGGTTAGTTTTCAATAATTGATAATATGCTGGAATGATATCTAGATTAAGTTCACCCGTTTCGTCAAAAGGTGTGAAGGGAGCAGCTATTAAGCCATCAATTTTCTTATAATTCATAATTTAGTTTTCGGATAAGTATCATTATGTATGACATAACAAATGTAGTAAATTAATATTCATTTTCCAAATATGTTAGACATAACACAAATAACAAACGCAAATATTAATTTCATTTACTATATTTGTCGATATAAAATTATAAACTAATATGAACGAGGCTTTAAATGAGTCCATGGCAGTGTTTAGTTATATTGACACCTCCAGTTTAGTAGACAAAGCGGAAAAATCTATTATAGAATATATAAAGATTAATAAACTCAAAATTGGTGATAGTCTTCCAAAGGAATTGGAACTAACTGAAAAATTGGGTGTAAGTAGAACTGTCATTCGTGAAGCATTATTGCGATTAAAAAGTATAGGTCTTATTGAATCTAAAAAGCATAAAGGTGCGGTCCTGACCAATCCAGATGTATTGCGTTCTTTCAAAAAAATATTTCATCCTTCTTTGTTAGATGAGGGTACATTAAAGGATTTATTCGAATTACGTCTTGCCCTAGAAGTGGGAATTGCGGATTTTATCATTAATAATATTACCGAAGAAGATATAAAGGAGCTGGAATCCATCACAGAAGAAATTGTTTCTGGAGATGCAGCCCTGCCTTGGAGTATTGAAGATGAAAAGAAGTTTCACGGAAAACTCTATGAGATTTCAGGCAATAGCATGTTACTCGAACTTCAGGAGCTTCTGATTCCTATTTTTCAATATGTACACCAGTCCGGCATCCTGGACAAACCCATTATGGAAGGAGAATTTATCTCGCACAAAGAATTAGTTGACATTCTTAAACTACGAGATGCTGATGCTTATAGAAAAGCAATCCGAACTCACCTAAACAACCATTTTGCTCGTATTTTAAATTAAAAAATCAAAGCCATGAATAGTTTCATGGCTTTGATTTTTTTCTACATTTCCCCTTCATTTCAGGAGCTTTTGAACTACCGTAATATGACTTTCTAATTAAATAAATAGCAGTATTTTAGAAAAAATTATGGCAAGAAAAATCTTCAAAAAAACTATGCAAATTTTATTGGTTATTCTTCTAATTACTTTAATTGGAGGAATGTTATATATGCGCTCGGATCGTTTTGGCATCAATGCTGCAGGAGCTAGACTTGAGCGAATGCAAAAATCACCCAATTATAAAAATGGCGCATTCGATAATCTTGAAAATACGCCAGCTTTAGCAGAAGATGCTTCCTACAGCAAAATGCTTCGTAAGTTCTTTTTTGAGAAAAAAGTTAGAAATAGCCCTTCCAATCCTCTTCCTGTAATAAAAACTGATCTTAAAAATCTTCCTATTGATAGCAATTTGTATGTATGGTTTGGACATTCATCTTATTTGCTGCAATTGGATGGGAAAAAGATTCTTGTAGACCCTGTATTAAGTGAATATGCCTCTCCCGTTCGTATTAGTGCGAAAGCTTTTCCGATGGAATATGTTTATCAACCTGAGGATATGCCCGAAATTGATATTTTAGTAATCACACATGATCATTGGGACCATTTAGATTATAATACTTTGAAAGCTATTCAACAAAGAGTAAAACATATTGTGACGGGATTAGGTGTGGCAGCGCATCTTGAAAAATGGGGCTTTCCGACCGAAAAAATCACAGAACTCTATTGGGGAGAAGAGGCTTACGTTGATGGATTTAAATTTACATCAGCCACTGCACGCCATTTTTCGGGTCGTACATTCACCCGTAATACCACTTTGTGGTCTTCTTTTATATTACACTCTATCACTAAGAAAATCTATATTGGCGGAGACAGTGGATATGGCAAACATTTTAAGGAAATCGGCGAACAATATGGACCATTTGATTATGCTATTCTTGAAAATGGACAATATAATCAAATGTGGAAATACATTCATATGATGCCAGAAGAGGTCATTACAGCAGCCAATGAATTGAAAGCAAAATATACTATGCCCGTTCACTCGTCTAAATTCGCTTTAGCCATGCATGAATGGGATGATTCATTGATTCGTGTAGCTAAAGCTGCTGAAGAAAACAACTACCCTATCGTTACGCCAAAAATTGGACAAGTAGTGTCGTTAGATAATTATGTTAAACTTCCGAATTGGTGGGAAGGAATTGATTAAATAAAAAACTAAACCACCAGATTATTTGTATTTCTTAATATAGATTAAGTTTTCAACTAACTTAATTAGTCAACTTTGTGCTTAAATAAGAAACATATGAAAACATTATTTAACATTCTAGCAGCTTTTATAGCTTTTACTAACATTGCAGTAGCGCAAGTCAAATGGTCTGTAGATCCAGCCCATACAAACGCGCGTTTTGAAGTAAAACACTTGGGAATAGCTTTCGTAGATGGACAATTCAAAACCTTAGAAGGAAATGTAGAATCTGCTACAGCTACTGATTTCAACAATGCAAAAATCAACTTCAGCATTGATGTGAATAGTATTGATACACGTGTCGAAATGCGTGACAATCACCTCAAGTCGGATGATTTTTTTAGCGCGGCTAAATTCCCTACTATGAAATTAGCAAATGCCACACTAAAAGGTAATGATGGAAAATACACACTAACTGGAGATTTGACAATTCGCGAAGTAACGAAAAAAGTAACGTTTAATGTTGTTCAAAATAATGGTATCATCACTGACCCTTGGGGAAAAACAAGAGCAGGCTTTACAGCGACAACTTCTATTAATAGATTTGACTACGGAATTAACTATGCAGACAAATTGCCAACTGGCGTATTTGCTGTAGCTCCTGAAGTACAGATTACTATAAATGTCGAAGTGGTAAAGAACTAAACACACACACTACAATAATATAAAATGGCCATTGCACTCTATTGCAATGGCTTTTTGCTTTAATATTATTTCTTGCTGCAAAAAGAAAACGGTAAATTGTGCGAGAAATAAAACAATTGAATTTCCATCTGATTCCTCATGAAAAAAACACAAGAATTAAGCAGTTTTTTTTATAGTCAATACTTCGCTGAAGGTCTTCGCATTACGCTAGGAACTATTATTCCAGTGATAGTGTGTGCTTTCTTAGGTGAATTTCTAATGGGAACTTTTATTTCTTTAGGAGCATTAATAGTTGGATTATCCGATACGCCTGGAGCACCTAGACACCGCAAGTGGGGAATGTTCTATTGCACCCTCGTCTCCATATTTGCGATAGTTGTTACCGCATTGGCTAATGATTATATTTTCATCATGACCTTAGTGATTGCAGGATTTTCTTTCCTCTGTTCTATGCTTTCTGTATTCAATGCACGAGCCGCTACTGTGGGAATGATGGGAATTCTGATAATGCTGATTAACATCGATGCAAAATTCACCTTTCAAGAAGAGATGAATTATTTGGGACTATTCATCATTGGTGCGGTATGGTATATGCTAATCAGCTTTTCATTAATGCAAGTTCGCCCCTATCGATTAGCTCAACAAGAACTTTCCGAGACTATTGTGCATGTAGGAGATTATTTACGATTAAAAGCTAATTTTTACGACCTAAATAAAGATGCAGAGGAAAATTACCTCAAACTCATTGAAAAGCAAATAAGTGTCAACGAGCACCAAGAAAATGTACGTGATATATTATTTCAAAGTAAAAGATCCATCAAAGACACGACAAAAGAAGGTCGTTATCTGACCTTAATCTTTAATGAAATGGTCGATTTGTTTGAGCAAAGTATGACCACGCATTATGATTATACCGAGATTCGAACTAAATATGCGATGTCAGGCATTTTGGAAGAAATTAAAATTATCATTGATAAAATGGCGCATGAATTGGACAATTTTGCCTATAAGATGCATGCGAACAAGCGTCCTATACCGTTATATGATTTCGAAAAAGAGATTGATAAATTAAGAATCCTTATCGAGGAATATGATGCACAGCAAAATGTTAATTCCATTCCACTAAAAAAAATTGTAATCAATATTCGCACGATTACCAAGCACATTCAAAATATTTATAAATATGTAGCTTTCAAAGCTGACGATATTACGAAAGAAGAAATCCAACAGTCAAACAAGTTTATCAATAGAGATATTCTGAATTGGCAGAATTTTAAAGACAATTTAAGTCTGCAATCCAGTGTCTTTAGGCATGCCCTACGAATGGCTATTGTATTATCTGGCACCTATTTCCTATTTAATATTTTCAATTATTCCAGCTTTACGACGTATTGGATTCTATTGACAATTTTAGTGATTTTAAAACCTGGTTTTGGATTGACTAAAGAAAGGAATTTGCAACGCCTTATTGGAACTATTATTGGAGGTATTATCGGGGGTATTATCTTAATAACCGTTCCGGATGTGACTATACGCTTTGCTATACTCATCTTTTTCTTTTTGATTGCGTATAGTCTTTTCCGTGTCAATTACATCATGGCGGTCATTTTTATGACACCTTATGTGCTGATCATGCTGAGCTTTTCGGGCGTAAACACTTTAGAGATGGCAAAAGAAAGAGTGTTAGACACATTTATTGGCGGTTCTATTGCCTTTTTATCGAGTTATGTAATATTTCCGAATTGGGAAAGTTTCCAGATTAAAAGCAATATGCGCCACTTACTTGTTGCAAATTATAAATACCTAGCGCAAGCTGTATTGATATTAGCGGACAAGAAAGTTTCTATCATTGATTACAAATTGGCACGTAAAGAAGTATACATTGCATCTGCCAATATGGGTTCTACTTTCCAGCGCTTGTTGACAGAACCTAAATGGCGCCAAAAACACACCAAAGAAGTTAACCGCTTTGTGATTCTAAACCACATTTTTTCGTCTTATACAGCTACCCTTTTGACACAAATTTATAATACAGAAAACAAGTATTACACCAAAGAACATATCAAATTATTGCTGAAATCCCTGACCTATCTTCAAATAGCAATAGAAGAGATTTCTACCGCTGATTCTTCTCCTGTAGATTTTATCAAATCATTGGACAAAAATTTTTCAGAATTATCAAATGATGATACCTTATTAATTACCGAACAATTACAATTTTTGACCAAAATTTCTGGAGATTTGCAAAAGAATGTAGCTACATTAGCTTCTAAAGAAATTTAACATAAAATGGATAATAGTATTTACGACGTAATAATTATAGGTGCTGGACCAATTGGAATTGCTTGTGGTATTGCTGCGAAAAATAATAATCTATCGCATTTAATTATTGAAAAGGGGTGTCTCGTTAATTCTTTGTACAATTATCCAATCAATATGACTTTCTTTTCTTCCTCGGAACGCCTTGAAATAGAAGAAATCCCTTTTGTGACAACAAATCCCAAACCCAAAAGAGCTGAAGCTTTAGAATATTACCGTCGCGTACATGATAAATATAAATTGAATACTTGCCTTTTCGAAGAAGTATTAGCTTGTAATAAAAACGAGGGCGTTTTTGAAATTAAAACTTCAAAAGCACAGTACATTGCTAAGCATGTAATTGTTGCAACAGGTTTTTATGATATCCCTATGTACTTAAATATACCTGGCGAAAATCTACCAAAGGTAAGTCATTATTATAAGGATCCGCACTACTATGCAGGAATGAATGTAGTAGTGGTTGGAGCGAGCAATTCTTCCATAGATGCGGCTCTTGAAACATATCGTAAAGGTGCAAAAGTTACATTAGTTGTTCGTGGAACTGATATCAGTCACCGTGTCAAATATTGGGTAAGGCCAGATATTTTAAATAGAATCTCCGAAGGCTCTATTGATGTGTATTTTGAAAGTAATTTGTCAGCAATCCGACAAAATGAAGTGGTAATCAGTACCCCAAAAGGTGATGTGACTATTCCCAATGATTTCGTGCTTGCATTAACAGGTTATAGACCTAATTTCGAATTATTGAGAAAATTCAGCATTAATGTTCCCGATGAAGAATGTATGATTCCCGAACACAATCCTGAGACAATGGAAACAAATATTGAAGGACTATATCTAGCGGGGGTAGTTTGTGGTGGATTAAATACACACCTATGGTTCATCGAAAATTCACGTATTCACGCAAAAATGATTATGGATTCCATTCTTTCGAAGAATTAAGCTCTAAGTCCAGCGACAAAAATTTCAGCCAACTTTTTCTGCATAGCCAGAATTTCATCAAATTCACATTTGTCTGGAATAAAATCATTTTTGAAGTCTTTCAATACAGACATACGCATACCTAAAGTACCAAAGACAAAAATGCGTGCCGTATCTTCCACATCTATCGGTTTCAATTCTCCAGAATCCACGCCTTTTTGGAAAACTTGTTCTACAGTTTTACGCTGACTTTCGAACGAATCAATTATTAATTTATCCAATTCTGTAGGAAGTTCTTTGCGCATAATGATGGTATATTCCAACAAATAGAAATATTTCTTTTTGAAATTCATGCTGATGTCCAATACAGAATTGACTCCATCCAATACATTTATCATGTTCGAAATAGAGTTTTCTATCAACACTTGACACTCTTCGATAACATGTTCAAGAACAGCAGCATAAAGACTATTTTTATCTGGAAAATAATAATACAATAATGCTTTAGAAAAAGATAAGTCCTTCGCAATCTCCGCCATAGTTGTCTTTGCCATACCATAATGAGCAAAACGTCTTTTAGCGGTTTCTAAAATTCTTACTCTCTTTTCATCTGCATTATTAGCCATATTCAAATAAAATTTTTAGGTATTCATCCGCTTATACTATCTTTACAGCGAACTAAAGAATTTAAATATACTACATAAATTCATTAATATTCAGCAAAAGATCAAATTCAATAACGTGGAACTACAGAAAAATATTTTTTTAAAAGAGTACAATACTTTCGGTGTACAAGCAATAGCGAATCAATTTGTTGAAATACAAGACGAAAGACAGCTTATAGAATTATATAATTCTGGTATTTTCCAAAATAGATTTTTTGTCCTTGGAGGAGGAAGTAACGTGTTGTTTACAACCGATTTCGAAGGTACAATAATTAAAATTTCAAATAAAGGAATTCAACATTTTATTGAGGGGAATAATATATATATTACTGCAGCAGGTGGTGAAATATGGAATGATCTAGTATGGTATTGTGTCGATCATGGTTTCCCTGGTTTAGAAAACATGGCGTTGATCCCTGGTACAGTAGGTGCATCACCAATCCAAAATATCGGTGCTTATGGAACTGAACTGATGGATGTCATGTATACTTGTAGAGCTTTTGATACTTTGACAGGAGAATTCAAAACATTCACAAACAAAGAATGCGGCTTCTCCTATCGTGATAGCATATTCAAAAGTAAATACAAGGGTCGATATATCATTGTATCTGTAACCTACAAATTAAACCTTCATTCTGTAAGAAATACTTCTTACGGCGCTATTGAATCTGAATTAGCAAAACGAGGTATCAATAATCCTACGATGAAGGATGTAGCAGAGGTTGTATCTTTTATTCGTGTAGAAAAACTTCCAGATCCAAGTACTATTGGGAATGCAGGTAGTTTTTTCAAAAATCCAATTATTTCTAATTCCCAATTAAATGAGTTAAAACAATCATTTCCAAATATTGTTAAATATTCTATAGATGAGCAACACAGCAAAGTGGCTGCTGGTTGGCTAATTGAACAAGCGGGATGGAAAGGAAAAGAAATAGGCAATGTTGCAATTTGGAAAAATCAAGCGTTGGTAATAACAAATAAAGGAAACGCTACAGGTAAAGAAATTTTTCAAGTGTCACAAGAAATAATTGATTCGGTTTTTGATATTTTCGGTATAGAATTGGAAAGAGAAGTAAATATTTTATAAAAAAGTTTTCAACAATTCTTAAAAACTTTTTTTAATTAAAATTTAAAAAATGCTATTCTCAGTAGCAAAAATACGTTTTTTAATATTTTTTATTTATTATTAACAAAAATTTAATAAAAAGCGATAAAATTCTAGCACAGTGTTTGTAAGGTTTTTATTAACCGTAGTATTCTTTTTATAAATCTGAAGGCTACTTTTTTTTAATTACAAACCTCAAGGCTATGAACAGAACAGAATTTAACACTTTGGTGATAGAACATTCAGATTCATTAAGATCGTATGCAAGAAATTTTACGAAAGATAGTGATGATGCAAATGACCTAGTCCAAGACACGCTGCTAAAGGCTGTCACTTATTTCAAAAACTTCAGGGATGGAACGAATCTTAAAGGTTGGTTGTATACCATTATGAAAAACACCTTTATAAACAACTACCGTCGTATTACGAAGTCAAATAGCTTTATTACGAAAGAAGAAGAAATTTCTCCAGTAAATCTTGTCCATTCTGCGACTAAAAATCAAGGAGAAAACAAGTTCGTATTAGAAGACATTAACTGCGCACTTTCATCATTAGCAGAAGATTACTATACACCCTTTACGATGTATTTTGAAGGATATAAATATCATGAAATATCCGAACATTTGAACATTCCTATAGGAACAGTAAAAACCAGAATTCATGTTGCACGTAAAGTAATGAAAAAGACATTATCTACTTACAAGTACTAATATTTGTACATTTGTAAGATGAGCGATGATAACTTAACCGTATACACGAAATCACAATTAGCTTTACGAAATGGACAGGATAAACCCGAAATATGGGTTGGGTTTAAAGGATATATTTATGATGTCTCCGAAAGCAGATTATGGAAAAAAGGCATGCATTATGAGCATTGGGCAGGACAAGATCTGACAGAAGAGTTAGCAGATGCGCCACATTCAGAATCTGTCTTCGAAAGATTCAAAAAAATAGGGAGAACTGGATAACCAATCTGCCTATTTTTTTGTATATAAATACAATTACGCAATTTCAAACTTTGATAAAGCAACAAACTGTTGTAAACGAGCAGCAATCTCTTCTTGTGTAAGATTTTGTAAGCGCTCCGTACCGAATTTTTCTACGCAGAAAGACGCCATAGCTGATCCATAGATAATAGCATTTTTCATGTTATTAAAATTAATCGATTTCACTTTTGCCATATAACCTATAAAACCACCCGCAAAAGTATCACCGGCACCTGTAGGATCAAATACATCTGCTAAAGGCAATGCAGGTGCAGAAAAAATCTGACCTTCACCGAAAAGCAATGCACCATGTTCACCTTTCTTGATGATCAAGTATTTGGGCCCCATGTTCAAAATCTTTTCAGAAGCTTTTACCAAAGAATATTCACCAGAAAGCTGACGTGCTTCCGCATCATTAATAGTCAAAACATCCACTCGTTGCAAGACTTTTTTCAAATCTTCCAAAGCTACATCCATCCAAAAGTTCATCGTATCCAAAACCACTAATTTTGGTTTCTTTTCCAAACGTTCTAAAGTAATTAATTGCACTTGAGGAGTCAGATTACCTAACAATAAATATTCGCAATCTTGATAGGAACTAGGGATTTTAGGATCAAAATCTTCTAGAACATTTAATTCCGTGATTAAAGTATCACGTGAGTTCATATCATTGTGGTATTTTCCTGACCAAAAGAAGGATTTACCCCCTTTTACCACCTCTATTCCCTCGATATCGATTCCTTTGGATTGAATAATATCCATATTATTCCCAAAATCCTCTCCCACTACACTCACCAATTTCACATCATCATAAAGATTAGAAGCCGATAAGCCAGCGAAAGTAGCAGCACCTCCAACTATTTTATCAGTTCTACCAAAAGGTGTCTCTATCGCATCAAAGGCAACTGTCCCCACAATAACTAAACTCATTTTATTTTTTTATGAATAGTGTAATACCATATCGGCAATAACCGAAAATAACTGCTCCAATCTTTGGAATCGTCCCCCGTCATCCTCACAGCTGCTCACTTGAGCTATAGTAGATAACTACTAGGATTTTATAAATCAAGGTGCAAAATTAATCATTTAATATGTATTACCCAAGATATAAAGTATTTGAGTCAATGCAAATAAGTAAACGCTTTCGAGTATTATTTAAGTTTCTTCTGATTTCTTTGTTATTAAAGAACAATAACTTTATCTTGTTGTTTCAATATGGGCTTCAGGTCCAATCCCTCTACTAAAAGATATTTAAGTTATAAACGCATATGCCCATCATATAAACAAAAATTTATGAGAAAACTAGCACTACATTGGCAAATATTAATTGGAATTTTACTAGGAATATTCTTTGGCGTATTATCGATACAATTTAATGAAGGCAAAGAATTTGTTTTAGACTGGATAAAACCATTCGGTACTATATTCATAAATCTATTAAAACTGATTGCAATCCCTCTTATTATTGTATCGCTGATAAAAGGTATTTCAGATCTAAAAGATATTACACAATTGTCAAGCTTGGGGCTAAAGACTTTCGGATTATATATCAGCACCACCATAATTGCCGTATGTATCGGATTACTTTTAGTAAATCTAATCCAACCTGGATCTTTCATTACAGACAACACAAGACAAGAGATGTTACAGTCTTTTGGAGGTGAAATCAATCAGAAGGTGGATGAAGTCAACAAAATAAACGAACGAAGAGGCCCGCTACAAGTTTTGGTAAACATTGTTCCAGAAAATATATTTGCAGCGACATCCTCTAATAGCAATATGCTCCAAGTGATTTTTTTCAGTCTATTAGTTGGTATTGCTATGATTATGCTTCCATTAACTCAAATAGAACCATTGAAAAAAGTACTTGACGCAGCCAACGATGTCGTATTGAAAATAGTGGATATAATTATGCTATTTGCTCCATACGGCGTATTTGCTCTTATCGTGACACTAATTGCCGAAGCTCCCTCTACGGATATGTTTAAAGCCTTAAGCATATATGCCGTCACTGTTATCCTTGGCCTTTTAATCATGGTTTATTTAATTTATGGATCATTTATATATCTATTTGGCAAAAAAAATCCGTTAGAATATTTTAAAGCAATACTACCAGCACAGCTTCTGGGTATATCGACAAGTTCAAGTGCAGCCACCCTACCCGTGACAATGGAATGTGCAGAAGAGAATCTGAAGATACGAAAGGATGTATTGAGTTTTGTCCTGCCTATAGGTGCTACAATCAATATGGATGGGACTTGTCTTTATCAAGGCGTTGCAGCGGTATTTATAGCGCAGGTAATGGGATATGATCTTAATTTCTCGCAACAATTAAGTATTGTAGCCACAGCCACTTTAGCTTCTATTGGTGCAGCTGCAGTTCCGGGCGCAGGAATTTTGATGTTGGTTATAGTCCTCGAATCAATAGGTGTAAATCCTGCGGGTATAGCTTTAATTTTTGCAGTTGATAGACCACTTGATATGCTACGAACTGCCACAAACGTGACCGGTGACTTAATGGTAGCTACCTTAATGAATAAAACAAAGCTATAGCATA